>NZ_JBFBBY010000026.1:0-71946 GCF_040682875.1 Amycolatopsis sp. NPDC051071
CGCGGTGTCTTGAAGGCCCCCTTTGAGACGTTGATCGTCTCAAAGGGGGCCTTCAGGACATGCCCGCGACCAAGGGCGGCTGCCAGGTATGGGTCTGGGTGGTCGTGGACGGCAAGATTCCGTGAAAACCCCGTGAAGCTCAGCGAAGCGCTGTAGCTGCCGTATGTCACGACCGTGGCTCGCACCGAAGGGGCGTGGCCCTAGGCAGGCTGGCGTTCACGAACGCGAGCGGCGGTCACCCGTCGTCCGTAGGGTGTCTTCCCACCCGGCTTGTACACCGAAAGCACGGTCATGGTCAGGTACATCGTCGTCGAGACGACGATCGGGTAGAACCCGTCCGGGCGACGGCCCAGCTCGACGAACACACCATCCATTGTGGACTCCGCGGCGGCTGCCAGGTCGCGGAGCCCCGGCAGCAGCGAGAACACTGTCAGCCCGAGCGCGATCAGCGTGAGCAGCAGTTTGATCGCGACCCACTTGTACCGGATCAGTCCCCATTTCGTGCCCACGCTGAGCACGATCCCGCTGACCGCCGCGAGCAGGCTGACCGGCAGCAGCAGGTACCCGCCGATCTGGTCCATCATCAGGATGGCCGCGTGCTGGCGCCGGGGATCGTCGGTGAACACGGAGGTGACGGTCAGTACCGCGTTCACCAGGGTGATCCCGAGCCAGCCGACTGACGTGACGACATGGACGACGAGGACGAGTTTCCGCCACCGCGGGGTGAGTGTCATCGGCGGCCGCCGCACTGTGGAAGTACTCATGCGCCCAGTGTTTCGGCGGGCGGCGCTCCCGTCGTCCGTCGTGGAGCGGCACCTTGGCTACGTATCGTGGAGTACGAGTCCCCGCAGGTAGGCGGCCTGCCCGGCGTGCTGAAGATCGTCGGAAAGGACGCTGACCAGGCGAACCCCGAGGGTGACCGGCGGATCCCACGCCTCGTCGACGATACGGTCGAGGGCGGCTTCGTCCAGGCCGGCGGCCCAAGCCGTCGTCGCCTCGTGCACCTCGTCGTAGTAGCCGTTCAGCAGCTCGGCGGAGTCGACGCGGACCGCGGCGACGTCCTCGGGGCGGTGCCCGTAGCCGGTGTCCGCCGCCGGGAACGGCAACTCGAACCGGTCGAGCCAGCCCCGCGCGGTCCAGATCTGCTCGGTGCCCATCAGGTCGGCGACGTGGTCGTCCTGCACCCGGGTCAGATGCCAGACCAGCCAGGCGATCGTGTTCGCACCCGGTGCCGGGCTCGCCGCCAGCTGCTCCGGGGTCAGTCCCTCGACAGCCTCGTGCACGACCTCCTGGATGCGGCCGAACCCCTCGGTCAGCACCTCGGCGAGTTTCATCGAATCCCCTTCCGACGCTACTGGGGCGGGATTACCCCGGGCCCCTTCACCGGAAACGATGCCACCGCGAGGTGACCCGGACCTTGCAACCTTGACTTATATAAGTTCAGGCCGTGATAGTTGCCGGATGCACGCGTTCGACGTCCTGGGTGATCCGGTACGCCGCCGGATCCTGGAACTGCTGGCAGGCGGGGAACTGAGTTCCGGCGACGTGACCACGGTGGTCCGCGGCGAATTCGGGATCTCGCAGCCCGCGGTCTCCCAGCATCTGCGTGTCCTGCGCGAGAACGGCTTCACCACCGTCCGCGCCGAGGGCACGCGGCGGCTGTACTCGGTGGATCCGGGCCCGCTCAAGGAGATCGACGGCTGGCTGGAGCAGTACCGCCGGTTCTGGACGGGACCGCTCGACGCGCTCGCCACCGAAATCGCGCGCGGCCGCCGCGAACGCCGGAAGGCAGCCGAAGAGAGCAACTAGGGCGTGTCTGGCAAATCTCGTTCGCGGTCTTCGCGCCCAGGCGGCCCCTGGCGGCGCGGGCCCTTCGACCGAGTACGACCCGGTACGAGGCCGAAGGGCCCACACCACCAGGAACCACCTGAATCACGAACCCCATCGAACAGATTCGCCAGACACGCCCTAGGTGGAATCACGAGGGGTCGGTGGGCCACTGGCCGATCGTCCCCGCGAACCGGGCGCTGGGCTGGGACTTCCGGCGCTGAGGAGCGCGGGCGTGGGGACTGTCGGACCTCGCCCCTAGAATCGTCCGGGTGGCAGCCCCCGACATCGGTACCTCGGAAGCCCTCGAGACGCTGAACCGCGTTTTCGGCTACGACAGTTTCCGCGGTGAACAGCACGCGATCGTCGAACACGTCATCAACGGCGGTGACGCGCTCGTCCTCATGCCCACCGGCGGCGGCAAGTCGCTGTGTTACCAGATCCCGGCACTGGTGCGGGCCGGCGTCGGCATCGTCATCTCGCCGCTGATCGCGTTGATGCAGGATCAGGTCGACGCGTTGCGCAACCTCGGCGTGCGTGCGGGCTTCCTCAACTCGACGCAGGATTACGCCGAGCGCAACCGCGTCGAAGCCGCGTTCCTCGCCGGCGAACTGGACCTGCTGTACCTGGCGCCGGAGCGGCTTTCCGTCGAAGCGACCGTGCGGCTGCTCGACCGCGGCAAGATCTCGCTGTTCGCCATCGACGAGGCACACTGCGTCTCCCAGTGGGGCCACGACTTCCGGCCCGACTACCTGATGCTGTCCGCGGTGCACGAGCGCTGGCCGGACGTGCCGAGGATCGCGCTCACCGCCACCGCCACCAAGTCGACGCACGCCGAGATCGCGTCGCGGCTCAACCTCGAAGACGCACGGCATTTCGTCGCGAGCTTCGACCGGCCGAACATCCAGTACCGGATCGTCGGCAAGAACTCGCCGCAGCGCCAGCTGCTGGAACTGCTGCGCACCGAGCACAAGGGTGACGCGGGGATCGTCTACTGCCTGTCGAGGAACTCGGTCGAGAAGACCGCGGACTTCCTGGTGGAGAACGGGATCCCGGCGGTGCCCTATCATGCGGGCCTGGACGCGCGGACACGCGCGAAGCACCAATCCCGCTTCCTGCGCGAAGACGGGCTGACCGTCGTCGCCACGATCGCGTTCGGCATGGGCATCGACAAACCGGACGTGCGGTTCGTCGCGCATCTGGACCTGCCGAAGTCCGTCGAGGGCTACTACCAGGAGACCGGCCGCGCGGGCCGTGACGGGCTGCCGTCGACGGCGTGGCTGGCGTACGGCCTCCAAGACGTGGTGCAGCAGCGCAAGATGATCGACACGTCGGAGGGCTCCGACGCGCACAAACGGCAGCTGAGCGCCCACCTCAACGCGATGCTCGGACTTTGCGAAACGGTCGAATGCCGCCGGGTGCAGGTACTGAGCTACTTCGGGCAGCGCAGTGAGCCGTGCGGCAACTGCGACACCTGTCTGGAACCGCCGGAGACGTGGGATGGCACTGTCCCGGCACAGAAGATCCTCTCCACCATCGTCCGGCTGCAGAACGAGCGGCGGCAGAAGTTCGGCGCCGGGCAGATCGTCGACATCCTGCTCGGCAAGACGACGCCGAAGGTGACCCAGCACGGGCACGACTCGCTGAAGGTCTTCGGCATCGGCACGGAACTGAAGGAGCCCGAGTGGCGGGGCGTGGTCCGGCAGCTGCTGGCTCAGGGGCTCGCCGCGGTCGAGGGCGACTACGGGTCGCTCGTGCTCACCGAAGGCAGCGCCGAGGTGCTCAGCGGGCAGCGGAAGGTCCAGCTACGGCGTGAGCCGGAGCGCGCGGCGAAGGCGGCGGCGCGGTCCAGTGCGAAGAAGGCCGCTGTCGCGGACATGCCCGCGGAGGCGGCGCCGGTGTTCGAACTGCTGCGCTCGTGGCGAGCCGCGGCGGCGAAGGAGCAGGGGGTGCCCGCGTACGTGATTTTCCACGACGCGACGCTGCGCCAGATCGCCACCAAACGGCCTGCCACGCTCGCGGAACTGGGCACCGTCAGCGGCGTCGGCGAGAACAAACTGGCCAAATACGGCGAACAGATCCTCGAGACACTCGCCGACAGCGCCTAGCGCCCTTGTCCTGAATCGGGAGTTCGTGCTCAGACTCCGCACATATGAGTGCGGAGTCTGAGCACGCGAGATCCCGCTTCAAGCACGCGAGAGTCCTGTCACGCTGGGCAGGTCCCCCTGAGTCGGGAGACTAGTGCTCGTAGGGGCGACGCGGGGGCCGTCCGGTCATCCCGTCGACCTTGCGCACGGCACCGTCGATCTGGTGGTGGTACTTGCCCTTGGTCTTGCTGTCGACGAAGGTCGCCGCCTTGTTCACGACCTTCGAAACCTTCTCAGGATTCTTCCGCACGTAGGCGCGCACGGCCCCGGCGGTGCCGGCCAGGGCGGTCAACTTCCGCAGTAGAGCCACGATGGATCCCTTCCTCGGGGTCGTCTGGTTGTCCTGCTCAACGACCGGTAGTGGTCACCGGGTTCCCCGCGGAGCCCCAAATCACTCATTTCGGATATCCGCGCTGCTCAGGCCCTCGAAAAACCAGGCGCGCGGTCCGATTCCGGCCAGTAGGTTCGAGCCATGCGGGATCTGTCGCTGCTGCCCAAGGCCCATCTGCACGTCCACCTGGAGAGCACTGTCCGGCCGGACACGCTCCGTGACCTCGGTGAGGCGAACGGCGTCGCCGTCCCCGCCGAACAACCCGTGTTCGACGGTTTCCGGGCGTTCGCCGACTACAACGGGTTGCTACGGTCCTGCCTGCGGCGACCGGAGGACTTCGAACGTGTGGCACGCGAGTTCTGCGAGGACCAGGTCGAGGACGGCGTCCGCTACGCCGAAGTCACGTTCACGGCGGCGTCACACGGCGAGCGTCTCGGCGAGCCGGACATGCCGCTGGCGTCCGTCCTCAAAGGACTGTCACTCGGCGCGGCCGAACACGGGCTCACCACCCGGGTGATCCTGGACCACTCGCGGCGCCGGTCGGTCGACCGCGCCCGGCTCACCCTCGACCTCGCCCATCGGTACGCCCCGGACGGCGTGATCGCGATCGGCCTCGCGGGCGAGGAGAAGTACCCGCTCGCGCCGTTCGCGGGGATTTGCGACGAGGCCGACGAAGCCGGGCTGCACCTCGTGCACCACGCGGGCGAGGACGCCGGCCCGGACAGCATCCGCGAAGCACTCGACCTCGGCCACAGCGAACGGATCGGGCACGGCATCCGGATACTGGAAGACGTCTCGCTGGTCGCCGAGGTGCGGGAACGCGGTATCGCACTGGAGGTCTGCCCGTCGTCGAACGTGACGCTCGGGCTCGTGCCGTCGTTCGAGGAGCACCCGCTCCCCCGGCTGGTCGACGCCGGTCTCGTGGTCACCCTCAGCACCGACGTTCCCTCCGTCACCGGGACCACCCTGACCGACGAATTCCTGCGCGCCCGGGAGGCGTTCGCCTACGACGACCGCACGCTCGCCGGTCTGGCGCGGGCGTCCGTCGACGCCTCCTTCGCGCCCGCCGACCTCAAGCGCGCGATCCACCAGGAGATCGACGCCTGGCTCGCCTGACCCTCCCGCAAGCAGGACCGCAACCAGAGGACTAAACGCGGAGGGAGGGTGGCTCCACAACTTCTCCACATCCGTCACGTACCGTGGAACCGGTGACCGCTTCGTCCCCTTCGACCCTGGACCTGATAGGCCAGTGGCAACCACCGCCCAAGAAACGTGGCCCGCGCGGTTGCGTGATGCTCGCGCTGCTGGTCGTGGGCGCTTTGGTGGCCGGTGTGGTGTGGGTGGTGGTCAGCCTCAACGACCGCGAGCCGGTGCCGGTCAAACCGGAGTTCACCGTCCCCGCGCTCAAGCCCGCACCGCGTTCGGCGATCCCCGGTGACGCCGGACCGCTGCCCGCGGAGCCCGCGAAGGACGCCTGGATCGCGAAGGTGTCGGAGAACACGGACATTCCTTCGCGCACCCTGCGTGCCTACGTGAACGCGGCCGAAAAGGCCCCCGCTCGCTGCGCCATCACTTGGGCGACCGTCGCCGGGATCGGCCGCACCGAGTCCCAGCACGCCCGCCACGACGGCTCCCGCGCGGGCGAGGACGGGGTCGTGACGCCGCCGATCATCGGCATCCCGCTCGACGGCTCCCCCGGCGTGATGGCGGTCGTCGACACTGACAAGGGCGTCCTCGACGGCGACCCGAAATGGGATCGCGCGGTCGGGCCGATGCAGTTCCTGCCCGCCACTTGGAAGCGATACGGCGTCCGCGCGAGTGGCGACGGCGCCGCGCCGGATCCGCAGAACATCGACGACGCCGCGATGACGACAGCGCGCTACATGTGCGCGAAGGGCGGCGATCTCGGCAAGCCCACCGGCTGGTGGACGGCCGTGCTGACCTACAACAACTCCGCCGCGTACGGGCAGGAAGTGTTCAGCAACGCCGACGCCTACGGCAAGGCCGCACTCGGAAAATAGCGGCCAGGCGCAGCCTGGCCGTTGAGGGTGGTGGCGGGGCGGGGTCCGGGCTTAGGCAGGCAGCAGCCGCGTCACCAAGCGAGTCAACTGGTGCACGTTGCGGCATTCGTGCATCTCGACGACCTCCGCGTAGGCGTGCGCCTCGGAGTCCCCGGTGGACCACAGCGCCGTCCGCTCGGGGTTGAGCCAGTACGTATGCCTTGCGGCGGAAGCGATTCCGCGTACGGCAGCCAGGTTTGGGTCGCCGCCGTTGGTCCTGGCGTCACCGAGGATGAGCACGGAGGTCTTGGCACCGACGGCGTCCGCGTACCGCTCGGCGAATTCCCCCAGCGCGTTCCCGTAATCGCTGTGACCGTCCCAACGGGTCAGTTCGGCGTCGGCGAGAATCCGTGCGCCGAGGTCTTCCGGATCGGCCGCGCCGGTGTCGACGAGATGGGTGATCTCGTCGCACGCGTCGATGAACGCGAACACCCGTACCCTGCTGAACTGGTCCCGCAACGCCTGCACGAGCAGCATGGTGAAGTTCGCGAATCCGGCCACCGAGCCCGACATGTCGCACAGCAGCACGATTTCCGGTCTTCCCGGCCGGTGCCGCCGGTACGACGGCCGCATCGGGACGCCACCGGTGGACAGCGAACGCCGCAGCGTCCGGCGCAGGTCGATCTGGCCGCGTGCGTGCCGTCGCCGCCGGGCGGCGAGGCGGGTGGCGAGCTTGCGTGACAACGGTTGCACGACACGGCGGAGTTCCGCGAGCTGCGCGCGGCTGGCGAGCAGGAAGTCGACGCGGTCGGCGGCCGGTGGAACGGCGTGCCGCGAAACCCGTTCCCTGCCACGGACTTCCGCCACCCGGCGGCGGGCTTCGGTCCGGACCAGCCCCCGGAACCCTTCGACCCGGCGGCGGACGTCGTCGCGGTCGAGCCGGTCCGTGAAGTCCTCCGGCACACCCGCGCGGATCGCGTCGAGCACGCGTACCACGAGCGTCTGCGGCTGAAGCCGTTCCAGCGTCTGATGCGCCGACCAGCCACCGGTGCCCGCCGCGGCGCCGTACTCCCCCAGCATCTCGACGGCGAGCCCGGCGAGTTGTGTCAGCTCCGCCTGGTCGTTGGCCGCCAGCGCCGAAGCGAGCCGATCACGCAGCGCGGCGAGGTCGTCGACGGGGTCCTGCGAAGGAGCGCCGATGCCGAGCGGGAAGTAGATGTCGAACGTCGCGTCGAACACCGCGCGCTGGCCGCCACGCCGGACCAGCGCCGCCGCGAGCCCTTCCCGCAGCTGCTCACGCGAGGCGAGGCCGAGTACTTCGAGTGCCGCGGCGGCGTCGACCGTCTCACTGGGACCGGCGGGAATCCCGTGCTCCCGCAACGCTTCCACGAACTCGACGAGCCTGCCCGGCACGCCGCTCACGAGTCGAGGACCTTGCCGAGTTCCAGCCGTGCGTCCGCTTTCACGACGTCTTCCTGATGCTTGAGGATGACGCCGAGGCTCGCGCGGACGACGTCCTCGCCGAGGCTGTCGGCGCCGAGCGCGAGCAGGGTGCGTGCCCAGTCGATGGTCTCGGCGACCGACGGCGCCTTCCGCAGTTCCATCGCCCGCAGCGCGGTGATCACCTTGATCACGGACGCCGCGAGCGCGTCGTCGACGCCCGGCACCTTGAGCCGCACGATGCGTTGTTCCAGTGCCGCGTCGGGGAAGCCGATGTGCAGGAACAGGCACCTCCGCCGCAGTGCCTCGGAAAGCTCCCGTGTCGCGTTCGAAGTGAGGACCACGAACGGCTTGCGCCCGGCGGTGATCGTGCCGAGTTCCGGGACGGTGATCTGGAAGTCGCCGAGGACCTCCAGCAGCAGGCCCTCGATCTCGACGTCGGCCTTGTCGGTCTCGTCGATGAGCAGGACGGTCGGCTCGTCGCCCTTGATCGCCGTCAGCAGCGGCCGGGCCAGCAGGAACTCTTCGCCGAAGATGTCGTTGCGGGCTTCGTCCCACGTCTCGTCACGGCCGGCGGTGATCCGCAGAAGCTGCTTCGCGTGGTTCCACTCGTACAGCGCACGGGACTCGTCGACGCCTTCGTAGCACTGGAGCCGCACCAGCCGGGACCCGCTGGCCTCAGCGACCGCCTTGGCCAGCTCAGTCTTGCCGACCCCCGCGGGGCCCTCGATCAGCAACGGCTTGCCGAGGGCGTCCGCGAGGAACACCGTGGTGGCGACGGCCGCCGAGGCCAGGTAGCCGGTGTCGGCGAGTTTCGCCGTCACGTCTTCCACCGATGTGAAGTACCCGGTCCCAGCCACGCGGCCTCCCTGCTCGATCGCCTACCCGGCCGACTCTACGTCGCGTTCCGGCTTGGGCAGCAGGAACCCGACGGCGAAGGTCAGCACCACCATCACCGCGACCACCCAGAACGTCCGCCGGGCGGCGGCCGTCGGATCGGCGAGGCCCGCGTCGAAGAACACCGTGCCCAGCAGCGCCAGCCCCAGCGCGCCACCCACCTGCTGAAGCGACGTCAAAGCACCCGACGCCGATCCGGCCTCCGAAGGCTCCACACCGGACAGTGCGATCTCGAAGTACGGCCCCATGATCAGGCCGGAACCGATCCCGGCCACCACCAACGCGGGGGCGATCAGCCACGGTCCGGCGTCCGGGCCGATGAGCAGCAGCAACGTGACCACGCCGGCGGCCATGATCACCGCGCCGGTGTGCAGCACCCTGCGGCCGTGTTTGCGGACCGCCTGCACCAGGCCCATCCCGATGATCATCCCGAGCGACATCGGCACGCCGGTCAGCCCGGCCTTGAGCGGCGAGAATCCGAGCCCGAGCTGCAGGTACAGCGTGAACACGAGGCCGAAGCCGGAGAACGCCGCGAAGTAGATCGTCCCGGTCGCCATCCCGGCGAGGAAGCTGCGCTTGCGGAAGAGACTGGGCTCGACCAGCGGGTCGCCACCGCGGTGGCTCTTGCGCTTCTCGAACCACGCGAAGACGCCGAACACCACGACGGCGGCGGCCATCATCGCGAACGTCCACAGCGGCCAGCCGTACTCGCGGCCCTGGACCAGCGGGAAGACGATCAGCAACGCGCCGGCGGTGGCGAGCAGCGCGCCGGGGATGTCAAGGGTGAGCGAGGTTCCGCGCCGGGATTCGGGCAGGAACTTCAACGCGGCCAGTACGGCCAGCGCGCCGACCGGGAGGTTGATCAGGAAGATCATCCGCCAGCCGGTGCCGAAGAGGTCGGCGTCGACGAGCCAGCCCGCGAGGATCGGGCCGCCCACCGCGGCGAGGCCCATGACCGGGCCGAACATACCGAACGCGGACTGCAGTTCCTTGCCGGAGAACATCTCCTTCATCATGCCGAGGCCCTGCGGCACCATCGCGGCGCCGAACAGGCCCTGCACCACCCGCGCGGTGATGATCATCTCGGGGCTCACCGCGACCGCGCAGAACAGCGAACCGGCGACGAAGCCGATCGCGCCGATCAGGAACATGCGCTTGCGGCCGAAGATGTCGCCGAGCCGCCCGCCGGTGAGCAGACCGGACACCATCGCGAGGGTGTAGGCGACGCCGAGCCACTGGATCATCGACGTGCCACCGCCGAGCGAGGCCTGCATGACCGGTCCGGCGATGCTCGTGACCGTCATGTCGAGCAGTTCCATGACCGAACCGGTCAGGATCACGAACAACGCGGGCCAGCGCCAGCGGTATGGCTTCTCCGTGAGGGCGTTTTCCGAGGTCACGCCGCTCGGGGTTTCCAGTGTCATCGTCATGAGAAGAACGCTAAAGTCAATTCCGGCCACTTTCTGACCGGAATCGGGGCGAATCTGGATCCATGGCGAATACGAGTGCGCGGATGCTGCGGCTGCTGTCCCTGCTGCAGACACACCGCTTCTGGTCGGGGATCGAACTGAGCGACAAGCTCGAAGTGAGCGAGCGGACGCTGCGGCGCGACGTCGAGCGGCTGCGTGAACTGGGATATCCGGTCAACGCGAGCCGGGGTGTCGCGGGTGGCTACCAGCTGCGGTCGGGCACGGTCATGCCGCCACTGCTGCTGGACGACGAGGAGGCCGTCGCGATCGCGGTCGGCCTGCGGACGGCGGCGGGCGGGTCGGTGGAGGGCATCGAGGAGACGTCGGTCCGGGCGCTGACGAAGGTCGTCCAGGTGATGCCGCCCCGGCTGCGCAGGCGCGTCGACGCACTCCAGGCGTACACGACGCCGGCGGCCGTCACCGGTCCCCGCGTCAACGCCGCCAGCCTGACGGTGATCGCGCAGGCCTGCCGCGACGACGAAAGACTCAAGTTCGACTACGCGGCCCGTGGCGGTGAGGAGTCCGCGCGGCTGGTCGAGCCGCACCGGCTCGTGTCACTCGGACGGCGTTGGTACCTGGTGGCCTGGGACCTCGACCGTGTCGACTGGCGCACCTTCCGCGTCGACAGGCTCACCGAGCCGCGGACCACCGGAGCCCGTTACCGGCCGAGGGAGATCCCGGGTGGCGACGCCGTCAAGTTCGTCGAGGCCCAGATCAAGGCCAGGCCGACCACGCATACGCTGGTCGTCCGGATCGACGCGCCGAAAGCGCGGGTCGAGGCCGCCGTGCGGTACGTCGGCGGGGCACTCGAAGCGATCGGCGACGGCTCTTGCCGCCTGACGATGAACGTCGATACGTTCGACTGGCCCGTGCTGATCCTGGCCGCCATCGGCGCACCCTTCGAGGTCGAGCGGCCCTCGGCGTTCAAAGATCACCTCGCCGCGGTCGCCACCCTCTTCTCCCGGGCCTCCGGCGGCTAGCATCGGGCGCGTGAGCACCTATGTCGCGGCCGAGGGCCGATACGAGAGCATCCCCTACCGCCGCACCGGGCGCAGTGGCCTGAAGCTGCCCGCGATCTCACTGGGACTGTGGCACAACTTCGGGGACGACAAACCGCTGGGCACGCAGCGGGACATCGCGCGGCGCGCGTTCGACCTCGGCATCACCCATTTCGACCTCGCCAACAACTACGGCCCGCCCTACGGTTCGGCTGAGGAGAACTTCGGCAGGCTGCTGGCCTCGGACTTCAAGCCGTACCGCGACGAACTGATCGTTTCGACGAAGGCGGGCTACGACATGTGGCCCGGCCCTTACGGCGAATGGGGTTCGCGCAAGTACCTGCTGTCCTCTTTGGACCAGTCGCTCGGCCGGATGGGCCTTGACTACGTCGACATCTTCTACTCGCACCGGTTCGACCCGGAGACGCCGCTCGAAGAGACCGTCGGCGCGCTCGACACCGCCGTCCGCTCCGGGCGTGCGCTGTACGTCGGCATCTCGTCGTACTCGTCGGAGAAGACCGCCGAGGCGGCGCGGCTGCTGCGGGAACTCGGCACGCCGCTGCTGATCCACCAGCCGTCGTACTCGATGTTCAACCGCTGGCTCGAAGGCGACCAGCTGCTCGGCACCCTCGAAGCCGAAGGCGTGGGCTGCATCGCGTTCTCGCCGCTGGCGCAAGGCCTGCTGACCAGCCGCTACCTCGACGGCGTCCCCGAGGGTTCCCGTGCGGCGCAAGGGAAATCGCTCAACCCGGACACGCTCGACGAAAACACCGTCGGCAAGATCCGGGCGCTGAACGAGATCGCACAGCGTCGCGGCCAGACCCTCGCACAGCTCGCGCTGGCATGGGGACTGCGCGACCCGCGGATGACGTCGGTGCTGATCGGCGCGAGCAGCGTCAGCCAGCTGGAGGACAACGTCGGCGCGCTGGACAATCTGCACTTCACCAACGAAGAACTGGCCGAGATCGACCGCTACGCCACCGAAGCCGACATCAATCTGTGGAAGCGCTCGACCGACGCCGGTCAGTGAGTGTCGCGAAGGGCAATTTATGACGTTCGAAGAGCTGCTCGCCGAAGGAGAGGCCGTCCCGGTTGAAGGCTGGGACTTCTCGTGGTTCGAAGGGCGGGCCACGGAGGAACGGCCGCCGTGGGGTTACTCGCGGCTGCTCGGCGAACGGATGGCGACCGCGGAAGCCGGACTGGACCTGCAGACCGGCGGCGGTGAGGTGCTCGCGGGCATCCCGAAACCACCGCCGGTCCTCGCCGCCACCGAGGGCTGGCCGCCGAACGTCGAAGTGGCCAGGAAAACCCTCGCGCCCCTCGGCGGCGAAGTGGTCGAGGCGGAGTACGACGCGCCCTTGCCGTTCCCCGACGAATCCTTCGACGTCGTGAGCAGCCGACACCCGATCGAGAACCCCTGGCGGGAGATAGCCCGGGTGCTGCGGCCGGGTGGAATCTTTCTGTCGCAACAGATCGGCGCCGGGACGGTCCGCGAACTGAAGGAGTACTTCCTCGGCCCGCAGGACTACGGCGGCTGGACACCCGAGGTCCTGCGTGGTGAGGCGGAAGCCGTCGGGCTGACGGTCGAGCGCCTCGAACCGGCGAAGCTGCGGATGGAGTTCTTCGACCTCGCCGCGGTCGTCCACTTCCTGCGGAAGGTGATCTGGATCGTGCCGGGCTTCGAAGTGGCGAAGTATCGCGACAAACTGGCGGAACTCCACCGGTTGATCGAGACCGAGGGGAAGTTCGTCGCGCACTCCCGTCGAGTGCTCGTGGAGGCCGTCAAGCCTGGCCACACCTTCGAGTGATCACCGGCGCCGGAGCTTGAGCGGGCTCGCTCGCGGATGCGGTACCTGCGAGCGTGTCCAGCTCCGCACCGCGCAGACGGCGATCGAGTTCCTGGTCAGCGCGCTGACCATCCAAGGGCTGCCGAAGGCTTTGCCGTCCATCACTTGACCAAATTTCGAAAACAGTCATAAACTAGCGACGTGACCGAAGACAGGCAGGAACGCGCCGAACGCATTCTCGACGCCGCCGCGGACCTGCTCCTGCGGCACGGCTACCGGCGGGTGACCGTGGAGGACGTCGCCGAGCACGCCGGTGTCGGCAAGGGAACCCTTTACCTGCACTGGAAAAACCGGGAGCAGCTGTTCCTCGCGGTGATGCTGCGTGAGGCGGCGCGGTCCATCGAGGACCTGGCACAGTCGTTCGAGGACGACCCCGGCCTCACCCTGCTGCACCGGATGACTCGCACCCAGTTCCTCAACGTCGTGCGCAGGCCGCTGCTCCACGCGCCTTACCTCGCCGATTCCGGTGTGCTGGGCAAGCTCGCGGCGAAGATCGGCGAAAACCAGGACCCCCGGCACCACGAGGCGTTCCTGGACTATCTGAAACTGCAGGCCGAACACGGTCTGATCCGCACCGACCTCAAGATCGAAGACCTGGCGACGGCTTATCAAGCAGTCCTGCACGGCTTTCTGCTCGCCCCGGCGGCCGCCGATCCCGAAACCGCGGCGGACCTGCTGGCCGACACCGTCGCGCGGGCCTTCCAGCCGACGGCCACTCCACCCGCCGCGAAGGTGCGCGCGGCGGCCCCGGGCGCCATCGCCCTCTTCCGCGCGACCGCGGAAATCGACCGCGCCAACGTCCGGCGCGCCTACTGACGGGAGCCGCGCATGCGGACCGGAATCCTTCTCGACGAAATCGGTGTCCCTTTCGGCGACGTCGTCACCCAAGCGAGAGAAGCGGCACGGCTGGGCTACGACTCGATCTGGCTCGCGCAACGCGGTGGCTGGGACGCGCTGACCGCGTTGACGGCGCTGAGCGCGGCCGCCCCCGGTCTCGCGCTGGGCACTTCGGTGATCCCCACCTACCCGCGCCACCCGATCTCCTTGGCGGCACAGGCTTTGACCCTGCAAGCCGCCACCGGAGCGCCGGTCACACTCGGCGTCGGACTGAGTCACCGGCCCATCATCGAAGACCAGTACGGCTATTCCTTCGACCGCCCCGTCCGGCATCTGCGCGAGTACCTGCAAGCACTGAATCCGTTGCTGCACCACGAAAAGGCCGACGTGCACGGCGAGACGCTGACCGCTGTCGGCACCGTCGAGGCACCCGGCGCCGAGCCACCTTCGCTCGTCGTCGGCGCGATGAGCCCACTGTCACTGAAGGTCTGCGGCGCCCACTCCGACGGCGTGGCGTCCACCTGGGCCGGGCCGCGCTCGCTGGCGGAGTACATCATCCCGACACTGACGAAAGCGGCGTCGGAGGCCGGGCGTGCGGCACCGCGGGTCATCACCGGGCAGCTGGTTTCCGTCACCGACAAGCCCGACGGGCCACGGAACTGGGTCGCCGAGACCTACGGCATGGCGGCGAACATCCCGGCGTACCAAGCGATCTTCACCCGCGACGGCGTCGACGGCCCCGGCGGGACGGTGATCGCCGGCGACGAGAAGTTCGTCCGGGCGCGGATCCGTGAACTCGAAGACGCCGGTGCGACGGAACTGATCCTGATGCCGGTGGGGACGCCCGAGGAACAGACGCGCACCCGGGAACTCCTCGCCTCGTGAGTGGTCATGACGGTTGTTGAGGGTAAGGTAAAGGTGGCGTGGTGTCCGGGCTCGCCGTGACCGGCTAACCCGAATCACCACTCACGACCCCAAGCTCCCCAAGCTCCCCAAGCGCTTCAGGTGTTCAGCCGTCAGCGTGATCGAGGCGGCGGCGAAGTTCTCCTCCAGATGCGAGATCTTCGCCGTCCCCGGGATCGGCAGGATCACCGGCGACCGCGCGAGCAGCCACGCGAGCCCGACCTGCGCCGTCGTCACGCCGAGTTCGTCCGCGACGGCGGTGATCCCGGCGGTGGCGCTCGACGCCGCGCCGAGCACCGGACGCCAAGGCAGGAAAGCGATCCCGGCCGCCTCGCAGGCTTCCAGCACCGCTTCGTACTCGCGATCCACCAGGCTGTAGCGGTTCTGCACGCTCGCGATGTCCACGATCCCCCGCGCCCGCGCGAGTTCGTCTACGGAGACCTCGGAGAGCCCGATCCGGCCGATCTTGCCTTCGTCACGCAGATCCCGTAGCGCGCCGAGCTGATCGGTCAGTGGCGTCTCCGGGTCGAGGCGGTGCAACTGCAGCAACTCGATCCGTTCGACGCGCAGCCGCCGCAGCCCCTCGTCCACCTGCACGCGCAGCGATTCCGGCCGGGCGTCGTAGGTCCAGTCGTCCCCGGTCCGCACGACGCCGACCTTGGTGGTGATCACGAGGTCGTCGGGGTACGGGTACAGCGCCTCGGCGAGCAGTTCCTCGTTGGCACCCCAGCCGTAGAGGTGTGCGGTGTCGATCAGCGTGATGCCGATTTCGACGGCACGGCGGGCGACGGCGATGGCACTCTCTCGTGCGGGCCCGGATTCGGTCGGCAGGCGCATGGCGCCGAAGCCGAGACGACGCACGGGCAGGTCTCCCCCGATGGCGAACTCGTTCATCTAGATGGAGTCGCGTTCCCGGCCGGCTTCGAGCAGGTCTTCGCGGGCTCGCGCGATACGGGAGCGCACGGTCCCGACCGGGCAGCCGCAGACCTCGGCGGCCTCGGCGTAGGACAGCCCCAGCACCTGGGTGAGGACAAGGACCTCGCGCCGTTCCGGGTCGAGCCCGTCGAGCAGCATCCGCAGCTCCACCAGGTCCTCGAACCCCGCGACGCCCTCGGCCCGACGCGCTCCGTGGCGTTCCGCGGTGGCTTCCCAGTCGACGTCGGCGAGCTTCGGGCGCGCCGAAGCGGCCCGGATGCGGTCCACGACCACGCGGCGCGCGATCGACAGGAGCCAGGTCCGCGAGGACGACCGGCCGGCGAAACGGCGAAGGCTGCCGAACGCGCGCAGGTACGTCTCCTGGGTGAGATCGTCGGCGGCGCTGACGTCCGCGAGGTGCGCGACGAAGCGCCAGACGTCGGCCTGGGTGGCCCGCACCCAGTCCTCGAGTGCTCGCCGGTCACCGCGGGCGGCGTCGAGTGCGAGCGCGGTCACCCGCTCGTCGTCGCTGTTGCGCGCCCCGGCCATACGAGAAACGTAGCAGCGCCCCGGGAACCGAGGCAGGGCCCTGTCCGACAATTGAGACGTGAAGTGCGAGGACTGCCGCGAGGCCCTGTCGGCCCGGCTCGACGGCGAAACCGAACCCGCCCCGCCCGAGGCGGTGGACCGGCACGTGGCCGGTTGCGCCGCCTGCCGGTCGTGGTCCGGCCGTGCCGAGCGACTGCACCGGACCATCCTGCTGCGTCCCGCGCCGCCGGTCCCGGACCTCACCGCCGTCATCCTGGAACGCACACCCGCACCGCCGAACGAGGGCTGGCCTGCCAGGATCGCACTCGCGTTGGTCGCGGTCGCGCAGCTCGGGCTCGCCTTCGCCCAGCTGCTGGGTGTCGAAGACCACGCCGCCGGTCATGGCGCGGAATCCCTGGTCGGGCACCTTTCACACGAAAGCAGCGCGTGGAACCTCGCCGTCGGCGTCGGGCTCGGCTGGGCGGCCGTGCGCACGAAGGCGGCGGCCGGGCAGCTGCCGGCTCTGATCGGGTTCGTCGCCCTCCTGCTGGCACTGTCGGCGGGTGACCTCGTCACCGGGCAGGTCAGCGCCGGGCGGGTGCTCACCCACGGACTGGTCGTCCTGGGCCTGGTCCTGCTGTTCGTGGTGAACCGGCAGCATCGCCTGCGTAACCGCCCCAGCCCGGCGACGACGGCCGAGACCCCGAACTCCCTCCGCACGGAAGCGGACTACGAGACCGGTGAAACCCTGGAACGCCCCCGCCAGCACAAGGGTTTCCGGCGCCCCGCGAGCAGTCACGTGGCTTGACCGGAATTCGTACCCGTTTGGTCTAGACCATTACCGATCACTGGGAGCACGCGTCCGGATACCGGGTGAATCACCGGATTTCGCGCGCGCCATACACGATTTGTGCCACGAACACGTTTATCGTCGCCGGGAACCACCGAATGTAAACCTTCTTGCCCTTTTCGGGCCGGACCCGGATAACTTTGGTGGGAACACCTTGGTTCGACAGGAGGCGAAGCTCGTGGTTGGCGCAGAAAGTCCGCCCGTCGGCACCCCCGCCGGGATGCGGAAGATCAATCAACGCGCCGTGCTGGACCTCCTGCGCCGCAGCGGCCCCGCCACGCGGCCGCAGGTCGCCAAGGACACCGGCCTTTCGAAACCCACGGTGAGCCAAGCGTTACTCGCCCTCGAAGCGGCCGGACTCGCCAGGGCGACCGGGCATACGTCGACCGGCACCGGCCGGTCCGCCGTCCTCTACGAAGCGGATCCCACCGCCGGGTACGTCCTCGGCGTCGACATCGGCCGCGAGCACCTCCGCGTCGCCGTCTCGGATCTCGGCCACACCGTGGTCGCCCGCCGTGACGAACGGAACACCTCACGTTCGGGCACCGCGCTCGTCAGCGCCGTCGGCGCGCTCGCGGCGGCGACCGTACGCGAAGCGGGACTGAGCCAGGCCGACATCGTCGTGCGTGTCCTCGGCTCCCCCGGCGTCGCCGACCCCGCGAAACGCTGCTTCCGGCACGCGCCGAACCTGCCCGGCTGGGGTAAGGCGGGCCTGCTCGACGAACTCGAAGGCGTCCTCGGGCCGGACCTCATGGTGGAGAACGACGCGAACCTCACCGCCGTCGGCGAATGGGAACGCGGTGCCGCACGCGGTATGTCCGTCTTCGGCTGCATCACGATCGGCACCGGTGTCGGCATGGGCGTGATGGTCAACGGCGAGGTCTTCCGCGGCGCGACCGGCGCGGCGGGCGAGATTGGCTATCTTCCCTACGGCCAGTCCCACGCGGCGGGCGACGGCGAAGACGCCCCACCGGTCCGCGGCCACCTCGAAGAAGCGACGGCGGCGCAGTCCGTGGTCCGCGGGGCACGCGAACTCGGCCTGGGCACGGCGAAATCGGCCCGTGAGGTCTTCCGTCTCGCCCGCGACGGCGACGAACTCGCCATGCGCGCTGTCGAGGCCGAAGCGGACAGGCTCGCCTACACCGTCGCCTCGGTGGCCGCGGTGATCGACCCCGAACTGATCGTGCTCGGCGGCGGTATCGGCACCGCCGCCGACCTGCTGCTCGACCCGATCGACCGCGCGCTGCGCTCGTTCACCCCGCTCGTCCCGACGGTCGTCCAGGGCGAACTGGGCGACGACGGCGTGCTGGCCGGCGCGATCAGCGTCGGCCTGCGTGCCGCCGAGGGGCTGGTCTTCGAACGGAAGGTCGGCGCGGCCTAGGGCGTGTCTGGCATTACCTCCGCGGTAATCGACGGCGTCGCCGCGACCGGAAACGATGCCCACCGCCTAACATCGCCAGGGTGAGCATCGAGCCTGACCGGCGCCTGATCGACCCGGAACGCGTGGACGCCGCCATCGCCGGGATGGGTGACCGCGAGGCGATCGCCGAATGGGCGCAACGGTTCTCGCTCGTCGCGGATCCGTCGCGGCTCGCGCTGCTCGTCTCCATCCACTACGCGCGCGAGATCAGCGTCACCGACCTCGCCGCCGCCACCGGGATGACCGACACCGCGGTCTCGCAGGCGTTGCGGCTGCTGCGTGCACACGGCCTGGTGACCACCCGCCGCGACGGCCGGATCGTCCGCTACAGCCTCGCCGACGCGACCGTCCACGAACTGATCCACCGCGTCCGGCCGCATCCCGAAAGCTGAGCGGGCACCCGCGAGCGCGGGTAGCGTGCGGAAGCATGATCGGTCTGCCGGACACCATCACGGCCTGTCTCTTCGACCTGGACGGAGTGCTGACCGGAACAGCGGCGCAGCATCGCGAGGCGTGGAGGCGCACCTTCGACGACTTCCTGCGCGCCCGCGACGGCGACGCGTTCTCGCCGTTCACCGACACCGACTACGCGGCCTATGTCGACGGAAGGCCGAGGGCCGACGGCGTCCGCACCTTCCTCACTTCCCGCGGGATCGAACTACCCGAGGGGAATCCGGACGACGGCATCGACGCCCCGACCGTCAACGGCGTCGGGAACCGGAAAAACCAGCTGGTACTGAAGATCATCGACGAGGAAGGCGTCTCCCCGTACCCGGGTTCCGTGCGGTACCTGGAAGCGGCGAAGGCGGCCGGGCTGCGCATCGGCGTGGTCACCTCCTCGGCCAACGGCGCGAAGGTGCTCGACGCCGCCGACCTGACCAGGTTCGTCGAAGCGCGGATCGACGGGATCGTGCTCGCCGAGCGGGGCCTGCGTGGCAAACCCGCCCCCGATTCGTTCCTCGCCGGCGCCGAGGCGTTCGGTGTCGCCCCCGAAAACGCGGCCGTGTTCGAAGACGCCCTCGCGGGTGTGCAGGCGGGCAAGAGCGGCGGTTTCGGCTACGTGGTCGGGGTGAACCGCGCACACCAGGCGGGTGAACTACTCGAACACGGCGCCGACGTCGTGGTGGACGACCTCGCCGAACTTCTGGAGGACACCAAGTGACCGACCCGCTTTTCCGCGGCTACGAAGTCGCGCCATGGGAGCTGCGCTGGCGAGAGATGGACGTCGACGCGTTGCAGCGCACCGAATCGGCGTTCGCGTTGTCCAACGGGCATATCGGCCTGCGCGGCACACTGGAGGAGGCCGAGCCCCGCGGTCTGCCGGGCACCTACCTCAACGGGTTCTACGAACAGCACGATCTTCCGTACGCCGAAACCGGTTACGGTTACCCGGAAGAGGGACAGACCGTCGTCAACGTGACCGACGGTAAGATCATCCGGCTGCTGGTCGAGGACGAACCACTCGACATGCGCTACGGCCAGGCGACCGACCACGACCGTGTCCTCGACTTCCGCAAGGGCACCCTCGCGCGTGACACCGTGTGGTCGTCGCCGACCGGACGCCGGGTGCGGGTGCGGACCGAACGCCTGGTCTCCTTCACCCAGCGGGCCGTCGCCGCGATCCGGTACGAGGTCGAACCGCTCGACGAGGACCTTCAGCTGGTCGCGCAGTCGGATCTGCTGGCCAACGAACCCGTCGAATCCGACACCCGCGACCCCCGCGTCGCCGCCGCGATCGAGGCTCCGCTGGTCTCGCTCTTCCAGCATTCGGAGGCCTATCACGCGGTGCTGGTGCACCAGACCCGGAACTCCGGGCTGAAGGTGGCCGCCGCGATGGACCACAAGATCGAGGTCACCGACGGGGTCCGCACGCATATCCAGTCCGAAGACGACCTGGCGCGGCTCACCGTCGCCGTCGACGTGCCGAAGGGCGGGCGGCTGAGGATCACCAAATTCCTCGCCTACGGCTGGTCCGCGCAGCGTTCGGTACCCGCCGTGCGCGCGCAGGTCGACGCCGCGCTGGCCGGTGCGCGCCAGACCGGCTGGAAGGGGCTGCTCGCCGAGCAGAAGGCGTTCCTCGACGAC
This sequence comes from Amycolatopsis sp. NPDC051071, assembly GCF_040682875.1. Classification (NCBI taxonomy): domain Bacteria; kingdom Bacillati; phylum Actinomycetota; class Actinomycetes; order Pseudonocardiales; family Pseudonocardiaceae; genus Amycolatopsis; species Amycolatopsis sp. NPDC051071. Next base: position 20,495 of record NZ_JBFBBY010000026.1, read on the forward strand.
TTCTGGCAGACCTCGGACATCGAGATCGACGGCGACCCGGAACTACAGCAGGCAGTGCGGTTCGCGCTCTTCCACCTCCTGCAGGCAGGCGCCCGCGGTGAGACGAGGGCGTTGGCCGGCAAGGGTTTGACCGGACCGGGTTACGACGGGCACGCGTTCTGGGACACCGAAACCTTCGTACTGCCCGTCCTCACCTACAGCATTCCCGACGCCGCTCGCGACGCACTCCGCTGGCGTCACTCCACTTTGGACAAAGCGCGGGAACGGGCGACACAGCTGGGTTTACGCGGCGCAGCGTTCCCCTGGCGCTCCATCAACGGCGCGGAATGTTCGGCGTACTGGCCGGCGGGCACCGCGGCGTTCCACGTCAGCGCGGACATCTCCGACGCGGTCGTGCGTTACCTCAACGCCACCGGCGACGAGGAGTTCATGCGGACCTGCGGTGCGGAACTGCTGCTCGAAACCGCGCGGCTGTGGGCGTCACTCGGCCATTTCGACCGCCGCGGCCGGTTCCGGATCGACGGCGTCACCGGGCCGGACGAGTACTCCGCGGTGGCGGACAACAACATCTACACGAACCTGATGGCGCGGCGGAACCTGTTCTACGCCGCCGAAATCTGCGGAACGCACGAGGACATCGCGGCCGCGTTCGACGTCGGTGAGGACGAGGTCGCGCTGTGGCGCAAGGCGGCCGACGCGATGCTGGTGCCTTACGACGAAGACCTCGGCGTCCACCCGCAGTCCGAAGGGTTCCTCGAACACGACGAGTGGGATTTCGAAGCCACCGAGCCGGACTTCTACCCGCTGCTGCTGAACTACCCGTACTTCGACCTCTACCGCAAGCAGGTGGTCAAACAGGCGGACCTCGTACTCGCCCTGCACCTGTGCGGGGATTCCTTCACCCCGGAGGAAAAGGCACGCGACTTCGCCTACTACGAGGCGAGGACGGTACGGGATTCCTCGCTGTCGGCGGGAACGCAGGCCGTGGTCGCGGCCGAGGTCGGACATCTCGAACTGGCCTACGACTATCTCGCCGAAGCGGCACTCACCGACCTGCACGACGTCCACAACAACGTCCGCAACGGACTGCACCTGGCGTCACTGGCAGGCGCGTGGCAGGGCACCGTCGCCGGATTCGGCGGGCTGCGCGACTACGGCGGACGGCTGACGTTCGCGCCGCGGCTGCCGCCCCAGTTGCGGCGGATCGCGTTCCGGCTGACCTTCCGCGGCACCCGGTTCCAGGTGGAGATCGACGGCGAAGGCGCGACCTACCACGTGATCACCGGGGACCCGCTGCGACTGGCGCACCACGGCGAGACGTTCACCGTCACCTCGGAGCCGGTGCGGCTGCCCATCCCGCCGCTGGATCCGGGTCCGGCGCCGGTGCAGCCCGAAGGGCGGGCCCCGGTGCGGCGGCAGCCGAAGGCCACCTGACCTCTGGTCTTGGCTTGGGACTCGCGGCACCCCCTCGGCCGAGAGTGTCATAAGGGGTCCCCATGGGACAGAGTGTCATAAGGGGTCCCCATAGGACGAATTTTGTCCTATGGGGACCCCTCATGACACTCTGTGGACCAACGCGGGCCCGGGCTCAATCCGGAGGCTCGATCGGCACCTCACCGCTGCCCGGTACGCCGTCGACCTCCTCGGTGCCGTGCGGGCCGATGTCGCGGTTGGGCGCACTCGGCACGTCGGTCTTCGGCTGCGTCGTACGGAGGTCTTCCAGGTCTTCGTCCTCGTCTTGCCCGAAGGTCTTTTTGCTTTCCCTCATGACTCCGGGGTACCCGCTCGCGGCGCGAAGCGCCAGTCGGTCAGGCGGCTTTCGCCGGTTTGCCGTCGAGGGTGACCAGTCCGTCGAGCAGGCCCAGCAGCAGGCCGTCCCTGGTCGACCACGGGCAGATGGCGACCTGGCCGCCGGAAAGCGTCAGCAGCGCCTCGGCGACGATCGCGCCTGCCAGCGCCTGGTGCGAGCGCTGCCGCGAGATGCCCGGCAGTTCGGCGCGGCGTTTCGCCGGTAGCTTCGACAGCCGCGGGATCCACGCGCGGAGGTCGTCGAGGTGCAGTTCCCGCGCGCGTGACGGCCGGTCGCCTGCCAGCCGCGCGAGTTGCCGCAGCACCTTGGAGCAGCCGACGGCGCGGTGGTCGCGGATCTCCGGCAGTACGTCCTGCATCGCGTCGCGGACCTCGTCGAGGACGTGGTCCCGCACGGCACGGACAACCTTGGGCGAGGGACATTCGGTGGCAAACCAGTCCCGGGTCAGCGACCGGGCGCCGAGCGGAAGCGAATGCGCGAACCCGGCCTCCTCGGCGGTACCCGCGGCGAGTTCGACGGTCCCGCCGCCGATGTCGAGTACGAGCAGCCCGCCCGCGGAGGCGCCGTACCACCGGCGTGCGCCGACGTAGGCCAGTTCGGCCTCACGGCGCCCGGTGAGGAATCGCAACTTGACTCCGGTGGCCTTCGCGACGTCGCAGACGACCTGCTTCACGTTGGCCGCGTCGCGGATCGAGGATGTCGCAAGCGGATACACGTTCTCCACACCGTGCTTGGCCGCTGTCGTCATCCCGGCCTCGACGGCGGAGGAGACCGCGTCGATGCCGCGGCTGCTCAGGTTCCCGTCGTCGTCGAGTTCCCGGTCCAGCCGCAGGCGCGTCTGGTGGCTCAGCACGGGATCGAGCGGCGAGCCGCCCTTGGCCAGAACCACCAGCCGCGCGCTGAACGACCCGACGTCCAGGACCGCGGCGGACGGGTCCCCGATCTGCTTGCGCACGCGAGGCACCTCACCTTCGTCGCGAACGTATTCCCCCGAGGTTTCCGTTTCACTCCTGATAATGGCCGATTTGCCTGCCATTCAGGTGTGCTTTACGTTCTCTTTCCACCCAAATGGCGCTTTTTGACCACATCGACGCAGGTCGAGGATACCGTACCGATACAGGTGAGAGGTTCGACTCCCTCCGAGCGTCGAAACCTTCGGACGCCCTAGCCGGCGAGTTCGCGCAACTTCGACACCTGTGCGACGCGTGCCTCGCGCCCCGGGAGCAGCGGATTGACCACCAGCGTGGTCGCCCCGGCCGCGCGGAACGCGGCCAGCCGCTCCTTGACGTAGCCCTCGGGGCCGACCAGCGAGATCGCCCGGATCAGCTCTTTCGGCACCGCCGCCGCGGCCTCGTCCTTCTTGCCGTCGAGATAAAGGTCCTGGATGACTTTGGCTTCGGCCTCGTAGCCGTAGCGTTGCGCGAGACTGTTGTAGAAGTTCTTGCCACGCGCGCCCATTCCGCCGATGTACAGCGCCAGGTAGCCGCGCAGGTGGTCGAGCAGCCCGTCGACGTCGTCGCCGATCGCCAGCGCGGTCCCGACGAAGGTGTCCAATTCGCCCAGCGCCGGGTCACGTTTCGCCTTGCCCTCGGCCAGCGACGCGCCCCAGACGTCGGCGGCCTTCTCCGGGTGGAAGAAGATCGGCTCCCAGCCCTCGGCGAGTTCGGCGGTGAGCGCGACGTTCTTCGGGCCGATCGAGGCCAGCAGGATCGGGATCCGCTCGCGCACCGGGTGGTTGATCAGCTTGAGTGGTTTGCCGAGGCCGGTGCCCTGCTCGGGCGGCAGCGGGATCGTGTAATGCGTGCCGGAGTGCACGACCTTCTCCCGCCGCCACACCTGACGGCAGATGTCGATGATCTCGCGGGTCCTGCCGAGCGGCGCGTCGTACTTGACCCCGTGGAAACCCTCGATGACCTGCGGGCCGGACGCGCCGATGCCGAGGGTGAACCGGCCGTCGGAGACGAAGTCGAGGCCGGCGGCGGTCATCGCGGTCAGCGTCGGCGTACGCGTGTAGATCTGGAAGATACCGGAGGCGATCTGGACCCGTTCGGTCTTCGCCGCGACGTAGCCGAGCTGGCTGACCGCGTCGAAGGAGTAGGCTTCGGGGACGAAGACGATGTCCAGGCCCGCCTTCTCCAGCTCGACGATGTCCGCCACGCTCTCGGCGAAACCACCGGCGTAGTTGATCGCGGTCCCGATCCTCATCCGCATCTCCTCACAAGTTACTGAGCGGTTGCTTAGCGATAGTATGCCCGGTGCAACGTCGCCGCGAACTCAAGGACGATGCCACCGTCCTCATGCATCCGCCGTGCGCCCGCCAGAAACCTGCGATGGAACTCCTCGCCGCGCTCCGGCGGCAGCGCCGGGATCATTTCGGCCAGGCCGCGCGGCATCAGCCAGTCCCAGAGTGCGTCCGGACCGGACAGCGGTTTGGGTGCCTCGACGGTTTCCCTCACCACGTCCTCGAAACCGGCCTCGGCGAGCAGGGCGTCGAGCTGGTCGTACGTCATCGGACCGGACTGTTCGGACTGCGGCTCAGCGGCCACGCCGGGAGCGAAGAACTCCAGGCTCAGGTCCTGAAACCACGCCAGACGGCCGACCGACTGCCGTTCGAGCGACAGCGCGACCGTGCCTCCCGGAGCCAGTACCCGCCGGAATTCGGTCAGCGCGGACGGCGGGTCGTCGAGCACCTGCAGCACGAAACCGGCGGTGACCACATCGAACGACCCGTCCGCGAACTCCATCCGATAGAGGTCTCCCTCGCTCGCGGAGATCTCGGGATGCTCTTCGGCCAGCCGCCGCATCATCAGCGGTGACGCGTCGATGGCGGTGACGGCACAGCCCTTGGCCAGCGCCGCGCGCGCGACCGCCCCGCGCCCGGCCCCGACGTCCAAAAGCCGGGCGCCGGGGGCCGGGTTCGCGAAGGTGACGAGGTCCCTTCCCACGTCGGCGACGTAGAAGAAGATGTCCTCGTAGCGGTCCACGAGCTGGTCGTACTTCGCCTTCGCCTGCGCGGTAGTCACCATCGGGCGAGGGTATTTACGGTCTCCGGCACCGAGATACCGCTATTTGTGTGCGGACACCCACGCCTTGACGACGTCGTCCAGCACTCGCAGCGGAAGGATGCCGTTGCCCAGCACGACCTCGTGGAAGCCCTTGATGTCGAACCGGTCGCCGAGCGCGGCTTCGGCCTCGGCGCGGATCCGCTCGATCTCCAGGCGGCCCACCATGTACGACAGCGCCTGCGCGGGAACGGCGGCGTAGCGGTCGATCTCTGCCTCGATCTCCACCCGCGCCATCGGCGTGTTCTCGGCGAGGTAGTCCACCGCCCGCTGACGGCTCCAGCCGAGCGCGTGCATCCCGGTGTCGACGACCAGCCGCCCGGCCCGCATCGAGTCCTGCGTGAGCATGCCGAACCGGGTCAGGTCGCTGGAGTACAGGCCCATCTCGTCGGCGAGGCGCTCCGAGTAGAGACCCCAGCCTTCGACGTAGGCGTTGACGTCGGCGTGGCTGCGCAGCATCGGCAGCCCCTTGAGGTGATGCGCGACGCAGATCTGGAAATGGTGTCCCGGAACGGCCTCGTGGAAGGCGATCGCCTCGCTGGTGTGCTTCGGGCGCTGCTCCGCCTCGTACGTGTTCGCGTAGTAAGTGCCCGGCCGGGAGCCGTCGAGCGAGGCCTCCATGTAGTACGCGAGCGTGCCGCCGGGTGCCTCGGCGGGCGGCACCGGCTCGACCTGGCACCGCTCTTCGGGGATGGTCGAGAACCAGTGCGGGGCGACGGTTTCGGCACGGGCGATGGCGTCACGAGCGGCGTCCAGCAGTTCGTCGCCGTCGCGCCAGCGCAGCTCCGGATCGGTGCGGAGCCGCTCGAAGATCTCGTCGAGATCCTTGGTACCGAAGATCTTCTCGCCAAGATCACGGTACTGGTCTGCCAGTTTCCCGATCATGTCAAGCCCGGTGTCGTGCAGGTCCCGCGCGGTGCGTTCGGTGGAGGTGTGCGCCCGGATCAGCGCGGCGTACTTCTCCTGCCCGCCGGGAAGCGCGCACAATCCCGGCTCTTCCTCGGGCTTCGCCAGCGGACGCAGCTCGGTGGCGAGGAAGTCGCGGTACCGCGTGTAGGCGGGCCGGACCACTTCGGCCAGCAGCCTGTCCCGTTCGGCTTCGTAGCCTTCCACGGAGACGGACGCGGTGAGCGCCAGCGGGTCACCCGCCTCGTCACCGAGATACCGCTCCACGTAAGCGATCCCACCTTCGACGAGGAAGTCCGCCGGCACCAGCCCTTCGGCCGCCGCCGCGCGCTGACGCACGATCAGGGCGTCCAAATAGGACCCGAAGCCGCCAAGCCGCTTCAGGTAACCCCGGACCTTCTCCTCGTCGGTCAGCGTCAGCATCGAGAGTTCGTTCAGGATGAACAACGCGGGCGAGGCGAGCCCGTCGCTGACCGAGAACTCCGCCGCCCTGGCGTCGACCACGTCGATTATCGCCTTCGCCTGCTGGATCACGACCTCGCGGGTGACCGCCTCGGCGGCGGAAAGTCCTTCTACGCCAAGGGCTTCGGCCCGTTCGGCGATGGCGGCCGCCGACGCGCGTTGAGCGGCCGCGGCCGCCGCGCTCGGGTCGGGCAGCGCACCGTGGTCACCCGGCAGCCCGAGCAGGGACCGCCACAGCGGGAACTCCTCGAACTTCAGTGCCATCAGCTCTTCGGCGAGGCCGTTCGGGGTATCCCCGTGACCGGCGACCCAGTCGCGGACCACGCCGTCGAGCACCGACAGCGGCAGCGATCCCCCGCACAGCACGACGTCGTGGAAGGCCTTGATGTCGAACCGGCTGCCCAGCGTCAGTTCCGCCTCCGCGCGGATGCGCTGGATCTCCAGCCGTCCCACCATGTACGACAGCGCCTGGCCGGGGAAGGCGATGTACCGGTCCACTTCGGACTCGATCTCGACCGGCGCCATGGGCGTGTTCTCGGCGAGGAAGTCGATGGCCTGGCGTCGGCTCCAGCCCAGCGCGTGCAGGCCGGTGTCGACGACGAGGCGTCCGGCGCGCATCGAATCCATGGTGAGCATGCCGAGTTTCGAGACGTCGTCGGAGTACAGCCCCATCTCGTCGGCGAGGCGCTCAGTGTAGAGCCCCCAGCCCTCGGCGTACGCGGTGAAGTCGCCGACGCGGCGCAGCAGCGGGAGTTCGGTGAGGCTCTGGGCGAGGCTCAGCTGGAAGTGGTGGCCGGGGATGACCTCGTGGAACGCCGTCGCCTCGGCGGCGTGCCGGAAGCGCTCCTCCGCCTTGTGGGTGTTGGCGAAGTAGATCCCTGGCCGGGAACCGTCGATCGCGGCCCACATGTAGTACCCGGCGGGGGCGCCGGGCGCGGACTCGGCGGGGACCGGTTCGACCGTCCACGGCTGCGGTGGGATCCGGCCGAACCACTTCGGTGCCTCGGCTTCGGCCCTGGTGATGGCCGCGCGGGCGGAATCGAGCAGTTCGTCGGCACTGGACCAGCGCAGTGCCGGGTCGGTGCGGAGTTTGGCGAAGATCTCGGCGAGGTCGGTGGTACCGAAGACACGCGAGCCGTACTCGCGGTACTCGCCGTCGAGGTTCGCGATCACGTCGAGGCCGGTCTGGTGCAGCTCACGCGGGGTGCGGTCGGTGGTGGTGTGCATTTCGGCGAGCAGGGCGTAGATGCGCTCGCCGTCGGGCAGCCAGCAGACGCCGGGCTTGTCCTCCGGACGGCCGGACGGCGCGATCTCTTTCGCGAGCACCTCGCGGTACTCGGCGATCGACGGCCGGACGACGTCGCGCAGCAGGTCGGCGCGGCGGGTCTCGAAGTCGTCGTCGGGCGCGGGCTGGCGCAGCAGCGGGTCGGCCGACGGATCGGAGAGGTACCGGTCGAGATACGCGACGGTGGCGTCGACCAGAAAGGCGACCGGGACCAGGCCGCGGGCGACGCCGTCGCGATGGCGCCGCGCGGCCTGCCGCAGGTATTCCGGGATCGCGGCGATCCGCCCGAGGTGCGCCTCCGCCTGCGCGGCCGTCTCGACCGACATCATCGGCAGCACGGTGAGCACCTCGGCGGCCGGCGAGATGAACAGGTCGCTGATGGTGAACTCGACGAACCGCGAGTCGAGCAGTGCGATCCTCGCCCGCGCCGTCGCGATCAGGACGTCGCGCGTGGTCTTCTCCTCCGCGTCCAGCCCGGCGGTGTCGATGGCCTCCGCCCGCTCGGCGAGGCCCGCGAGCTTCGCGCGGAAGACGTCTCCCGCGGCCTCGCTGAGATCGGAGAGCCCGGTCGATTCCGGACGGAAGCCCTGCAAAGCGGGCATGACCGGATCGGCGTCGAAGAGGGCTTCGACGAACTCGTCGGCGAGGGCGGAGACTTCGCTCATGTTCTTCCCCAGGGGATCGGTGGACTCGCGGTAACCTCGACCCTAATGGAGATCACCTCCTACCGAAGCCGGGATTTACGGCACGCGGGCGGCCTTCGCACGGCGCCGGGGGTGAGGCGGTAGCGTTTCCGGACGTGGCCGTGACCGATCCCGTGGATACCCGCCTGCTCGCCGCCCTCGCGGAGATGGGCAAGGCGGCCGTGCACGAACTCGCGGCCAAGGTCGGCATGGACCCACGCGAGGTCGCGTACCGCCTGGTCGCGCTGTCCGGCAGCGGGTTGCCGCTGCTCGTGGGTGTGGAGAGCGATCCGAACGGCCTACGGGCCGCCATCGCGAGCTCGCCCCCTTCGTGGGCGCAACAGCCACAGCAGCAACAGTCTCAGCAGCGTCCGCCGGGTCAGGGGTCCGGGCCGTACAACGTGCAAGGCACCCCTTCAGGGCCGTACAACGTCCAGGGGACGCCTTCGGGCCCGTACAACGTCCACGGCACGCCCTCGGGTCGTTATCCCGGCCCGCCGTCCGCTCCGGTCCGTCAGCCGATGGCACCACCTCAGCAGCGTCCGCCCGGCCCTCCGCCGCAGCAGCAGTTCGCACCGCCACCCGCCGACCCGGTGATGAGCACCTGGGGCGTCCCGCAGACCGCGTCCTGGGCCCGCGGCGACGAGCAGCAGGTCACGCCGCGGCAGGTGCCGGAGGGCAAGAAGGGCAAGACCGGTGACGTCATGGAGACCCAGGGCCTGGAGGGCGAACAACTCGCCGTCCAGCTGCTCGAGGTCCAGGACCCGGCGGACTACCTGTTCAGCGCCGCGGGTTACTCGCTGGAGGCGGGTGAACGGTCGGTCGTGGTGCACACCGAGATCACCAACCGCGGGAACATCCCGTTCGTCTCACTGCCGGACAACTACCTCGAACTGATCACCGCGGACGGCAAACCGGTCACCAAGGCACCCGTCTCGCTCACCTCGCGGCCGCCGCACAAGATCGGCGTCCGGCCAGGGGAGACACTGGGCGGCCACACCGTCTACGTCCTGCCGGACGCCACCCGGGTGGTCTCCGTGCGCTGGTCACCCCGGCCGGAACCCGACGAGCGCACGATCACCTGGTCGATTGACGACTGACCGCGTCCAGTCCTCTGGTCGCGGTCAGTTCTCGTCCTGCAGGACGCGCAGCGCGGTGGCGAGGTCGTCCGGGTACTCGGACTCGAACTCGACCCAGCGGCCGTCGGCCGGATGCGCGAACCCGAGGGTCTTCGCGTGCAGCCACTGCCGGGAAAGGCCGAGCTTGCGCGCCAGCACCGGGTCGGCGCCGTAAGTCAGGTCACCGACGCACGGATGCTTGAGCGCCGAGAAGTGCACGCGGATCTGGTGCGTGCGGCCGGTCTCCAGTTTGATCTGGGCCAGCGAAGCGGCGCGGAAGGCCTCGACGACCTCGTAATGCGTGACGCTCGGCCGCCCGCCCTGGACGACGGCGAACTTGTAGTCGTGCCGGGGGTGCCGGTCGATCGGCGCGTCGATGGTGCCGCGCGTCGGATCGGGGTGGCCCTGGACGATGGCGTGGTAACCCTTGTCGACGGTGCGTTCCTTGAACGCCCGCTTCAGCACGGTGTACGCGTGCTCGCTCTTGGCCACGACCATCACGCCGGTGGTGCCCGCGTCCAGCCGGTGCACGACGCCCTGCCGTTCGGCGGCACCGGAGGTGGCGATCCGCAGCCCGGAGGCGGCGAGACCGGCGACCACCGTCGGCCCGTTCCAGCCGGGGCTCGGGTGCACGGCGACACCGACCGGCTTCGAAATCACCACGATGTCGTCGTCGTCGTGCAGGATCCGCATGCCTTCGACGGGCTCGGCGATGACCTCGATGGGCGAGGCCGGGTCGGGCAGCGTCACTTCGAGCAGCCCACCGGCGGCGAGCCGGTCGGACTTCCCGGCTGGCCTGCCGTCGAGCAGGATCTCGCCGGATTCGGCCAGTTCCGCCACGACCGTGCGGGAAAGTCCCAGCAGTTTCGCCAGTCCCGCGTCGACGCGCATGCCGTCGAGCCCGTCGGGAACGGGCAACATCCGCGCACTCATTCGCTTGCCGCCTTCTTCTTGTCCTTTGTAGACTTTCCGTCGTAGTCCTTGCCCATCAAGGAAAGGACCACGATGAGCACGCCACCGACGCAGATCGCGGCGTCGGCGACGTTGAAGATCGCCCAGCCCTTGCCGTTGGGGGCGAAGGCGGAGATCATGTCGACGACGTGACCCCGCAGCGGACCGGGCGCGCGGAAGAGCCGGTCGGTCAGGTTGCCGAGCGCGCCTGCCAGCACCAGGCCGAGGCCGATCGCCCAGCCGACCGAGCGCAGCCGCCGCGAAAGCCAGCTGATGGCGACCACGACCGCGGCCGCGACCAGTGCGAGCACCCAGGTCAGCCCGGTCGCCATGGAGAAGGCGGCACCGGGGTTGCGCACCAGCTGGAAGTACACGAGCCCGCCGAGGAACTCGACCGGCTCCTTGCCCGCCAGCGTCGACACGGCGATCTGCTTGGTGAGGATGTCGATCCCCCACAGCACCGCGGCGACGACGAACACCACGCCGACACGCTTCTTCGGCGGCGACGGCGCGGGTGGCGCGGTCTCGGGCTCTGTGCTCACTCCCCCATTGTCCACGGAGCGTGTTCAGGTCCCCTCGGCGGCCGTCTTCGGCCTGCTCAGCAGCACCGCGAACGCCCCGGCGAGCACGACGAGCGACGACAGCACCAGCGCGAGCTGTCCTTGGGCGAGAACGACCGCGCAAAGCACGTAGGCCGCGGCCACGATCAGCACCAGCACGCTGCGGTCCAGCCAGGCGAGCAGAACGAGGCCCAAGGTCAGCAGGACCGCGCTCCGGGTGTCCCCGTCCATGTCGAGTTCCCAGTAGCCGACCAGATCCGCCAGCACGACGGCGACCAGGCCACCGAGTGCGATCGCGGCGACCTTCCACCACGGCATGGCGTTCTCGGCCCGCCTCGCCTTGACGGCGTAGAAGACCACGGTGCAGGCGTAGACCACGAGCACGGCGAACAGCCAGCCGTCGTTCCTAGCCAGGCCGGAGAACGACATGTCCAGCGCGGCCACGGACTCGCGGCTCATCTCCATACCGCGAAGGGATCCGTAACTGCCGCCGGGTTCGAGCAGGTCTCCGGTCCCGTACCCGCTCAGGTACTGCGGCACGGGCGCGTAGGCGAACCACCCTTCGGACCGGCTCGGCCCGACGGACAAGGCCACCACCGCCAGCTGGGCGAATCCCAGCAACGCCAGCGGAAACCAGTAACGCGGTCGCTCGTTCCCCATGCGGGGTGAGGATAGTGGGTCAGGCGCAGAACGGGGGAAGCTCCCGCGGATCCCCTTCCGGAACCCAGCGGCCTTCGGGCTTCTCGTACTGCCAGCGGGCGCCGCGGGCGACGATCTGGCGCAGTGCCAGCACCACCCGGTCGACGTGCTCGGCGGTGCTGCCGAGGCCGAGGCTGACCCGGACGGCCTGCTGGCCCGCCGAACCGGCGGCCGCGATCAGCCGTTTGGTCGCGACATGCGCGCAGAACGCGCCGTCCCGCACACCGATGCCGTATTCCGCGGACAGGACCGCCGCGAGCCAGCCGGGCTCGAAGCCGTCGACGATGAAGCTCAGCGTGCCGACCCGGTCCACCGGCGCGTCGAACAACCGCAGTTCGGCGAAACCGGGGATGCCGGCGAGACCGCGACGCAGCCGTGCGAGCAGTTCGTCCTCATGGGCGACGATCGCGTCCCAGTTTTCGGCCAGCGTCTCGCAGGCGACACCGAGGGCGTAGACACCGACAGTGTTGGGGGAACCGGCTTCGTGCCGCTCGGCTCCGGCGTTCCAGACGACGCCGAAGTCTTCGGAGTCGCGGGTGACGAGTTTCGTGGCGCCACCACCGGCGAGGTACGGCTGGGCGGCACGCAGCCAGTCGGCGCGGCCGATCAGCGCACCGGCACCGAAAGGCGCGTACAACTTGTGGCCGGAGAGCGCGATGTAGTCGACGTCCAGTTTGCGCACGGAGATCTTGCGGTGCGGCGCCAGCTGCGCGGCGTCGAGTGCGATCCGGGCGCCGTGGCGGCGCGCGACGGCGGCGATCTCCTTGACCGGCAACAGTTCCCCGGTCACGTTGGACGCGCCGGTGATGACGACCAGCCGCGGCCCTTGCGGGCAGTCGGCGAGCGCTTCGTCCACAGCGGACACTGCCGCGAGCCGCGTGCGCGGGGTCTGGATCCGGCGCACATTCGGACCCTTCCACGGCAGCAAAGCGGCGTGGTGATCGGTGTCGAACACGACGACGGAAGTGTGCTTCGGCAGGCTGCGTGCCAGGAGGTTGAAGGAATCGGTGGTGTTGCGGGTGAACACGACGGTGTCGGTCGATCGCGCGTCGACGAAGTTCCGCAGGATTCCCCGCGTGCGCTCGTAAAGCTTGGTGGAGACCTGCGAAGCGAACCCTGCACCGCGGTGCACGCTGGCGTACCAGGGAAGGAACTCGTCGACCGCGTCACGCACCTTGTCCAGACAGGGCGCGCTCGCCGCGTGGTCGAGGTTGGCGTATCCGATGTCGCCGCCGGTGACCAGCGGGACCCGCAGCCCGGCACCGGCGACCGTCGGGATTTCGTGTGTGGCAACAGTTGCCGCCGCGGTTTCCCCGTCAGTGGCGGGGGTGCTGGTGCGTTCGAGAGCGAGTGTCATCGTCATCCTCCGGGCCAGGGGACCCCGACGAGGATCCCGCGCTTGCCCGTCGCACCGCGCGACGAGCCTGGTCCTCACCCGGGGCACCCCACCGCGGAAGGAGGGTTGCCGGTCAGCTAGCCGGGGCTTGACGCTGACACTCGTGACCTAAAGACGAAGTTAGCGGATGTCCGGGCGATCAAGCCACCCCTTGCCCGCATGTTGAGACGCCGCTCACGCCTTCCGCAAGCGAAGAGAACCCGCGTTCAGTCCTCTGGTTGCGGTAGTTGTACGTGCAAGTACCGCAACTAGAGGACTAAACGCGGGAGGTCAGAAGTCGCGCGAGTCACCGACGCGAGAGGTCCCGTTGTCCGGGTGGATGCTTGCCGAGTGAACCGGCTGCCCGGTCTCGAACGGCACGCCGAACGCCGGGAACCCGCCGGCGGCGGCCGCCACCGGCGCCGAGAAGATCACCCCGACGAGGACGGTCGCCACCCCCAGGCCAGCGAACCGCATAGGAAATTTCGTCACCCTATGTACCCCTTAACCCGCAACGCTCACCCATTCGAGGGAATCGATTACTGGCAAAGTAATCCAAAAGGAGCACAAAGGGGAAGAAGTTTCTGAGATCAACCGACGAACAGCTGGTGCCCGTTCGTGCCTACTGGCCGGATTCACCCTTCCACCTGGCGAGGCGACCGGCCCGGTCGACGGCTCGCAGGCGTCGTTCGGCCGCGTCGCGCGCGTCGGAGGTGGTCACGACGAGTAGCTGGTCGCGTTCCTGGAGCCGGGTGTTCTTGCTGGGGGTGAAGCCGGTGCCGTCGCGGACGAGAAGACTGATCGTCGCCCCGACCGGCAGCCGCAGTTCGGCCAGGTAGACGCCGTGCATCTTCGATCCGGAGTTGATGCGGACCTGCAGCAGTTCGGCGCCCATCTCGTCGAGCGGGGCGGAGTCGACGTCGATCTCGTGTGCTTCCGAGCCCTGCGCCAGCCCGAGGACTTTCGCGAGCGGGGTCAGCGTCGCCCCTTGGAGCAGGGTCAGCACGATGACCAGCACGAATACCGCGTCGACCAGTTCCTGCGCGCCTGGCACCCCGGACGAAAGCGGGATCAGCGCGAGCACGATCGGCACGGCCCCGCGTAGCCCGGCCCAGGACAGGAACACCTGATCTCGCCAGGGGACCTTGAACGGGAGGGCCGAGAGCACCACCGAAAGAGGACGGGCGAGCAGCAGCACGACGGCACCCGCGACCAGGCCCTGAACCAGGCTTTCGAAGATCCGGCCCGGCGAGGCGAACAGGCCGAGCAGCACGAACAGGCCGATCTGCGCGAGCCAGCCGAGCCCCTCGGCGAAGGAAAGCGTGTCCGATCGATGCGGCAGCTTCGAATTCCCCAGCACCAGGGCCGCGACATAGGTGGCGAGCAGTCCGGAGGCGTGTGCCAGCTGCCCGCTCGAATACGCCACGACGCAGACGGCGACCGTGGCCAGCGGGTAGAGACCGGTGGCCGGGAGCGCCGCCCGCCGCAGCGCCTGCGCGCCGATCCAGCCGAAGGCCAGTCCGATCACCAGTCCGGCGGCGAGTTCGTAGACCACGAGCAGCGGCAGCGACCAGTCGACGGTCGTGCCCTCGGCGAGTACGACGACGGCGATGTAGGCGGGGGCGTCGTTGATCCCCGACTCGATCTCCAGCGCGCCGACGAGCCGTTTCCCGACACCCGCCGATCTCAGTACCGAGAACACCGCGGCGGCGTCGGTCGACGCGAGTACCGCGCCCCACAGCAACGCCATCCGCCAATCGAGGCCCAGCAACCAGTGCAGTGCGGCGCCGGTGACCGCGATACTCACCGCGACGGCCACTGTGGACAGTGCGATTCCGATGCCCAGTGAGGGTTTGACGGCCGCCCAGCGAGTGGTGAGGCCACCTTCGGACAGGATCATCACCAGCGCGGCGAGGCCGAGCGACTGGGTGAGCCCGGGGTTGTCGTACTGGATGCCGAACCCGGCTTCCCCGAGCAGGACGCCGATGCCCAGGTAGAGCAGCAGCGAGGGAAGGCCGACCCTGATCGACACCCGGACGGCGATCACGGCGACGAGGAGCACCGCGCCACCGGTACCCAGGACGAGCGGGAGCTGCTCCATGTCGCCTCCCGTCCGGTCGCCGTGAGGGCTCCAGAATAGTGAGGCGGTCAGCGTCACTCGACGGTGTACCGGTCGAAAACCGTCCGGATAGCCTGTGTTACAGATTGTCCTTTACGGACTCCGCAGTGCCACGAGGTCGACACCCAGTTCCGCGAACGGTTCTTCCGCCGCGGGCAGGACTTTCACCGCGCGGTTACCCTCACGGGACAACCAGCCGGCACGCACTCCGTGAGACAGTAACGCCGCCGGGACACGGCCGGCCAGATGATCACGGCGGACCGTCCAATCCAGACAGTCGCGCAGCATCGGACGGCGGCTGCCGGCGATCTCCACCCCGAGCGACCCGAGCACCTCGCGGCCGCGGCCGGTCAGCGTGAGGCCGTCGGCCTCGTCGATCAGCCCGGCGCCGAGCATCCCGTCCCGCAACGCGACCCCGACCGTCCCGGCGAGGTGGTCGTAACAGGTCCGGGCGAATTCGAGCCGCTTCACCCGGACCGACGAGCGCAACCCCTTCACCGGGCGATGTTCGGCGTGCTGCGCCAGATGCTCGATCAGCTCCGCCACCCGGGGATCGGCGATCCGGACGTAGCTGTGCCGCCCTTGCTTGACCCTTACGACGAACCCGGCTCCGGTCAGCTTCGACACGTGCTCGCTGGCCGTCGAAGCGGCGACTTCGGCCGCCCCGGCCAATTCGGTCACCGTCCACGCCCGCCCGTCGAGCAGCGCGAGGCACATCGACGCGCGGCTCGGATCGGCGAGCACGGCCGCGACCTCGGCCAAGGCGATCGTTTCCATGCGCTCACCGTAGAAGACCGACGGTTCGGCCGTCGCCGAAATATCAGCCTGCCAGGAACTTCGCCGCCAGCTGCACCGCGGGTTTGGAGTCGTTGGAGCCTTCGAGCAGGACCGCGAACGCGACGTCTCCGCGATAGCCGACGAACCAGCCGTTGGCGTCGGCGCCGGAGCCGAACTGCGCCGTCCCGGTCTTGCCGAAGACGGCGCCGCTGCTCTTCAACGCCTTCGCCGTCCCCGTCGTGCAGACCTCACGCATCATCGCCCGGACCTGGCCGAGCACGCCGGCGGGCGGGGCCCGGTAGCCGGTGTTGACCGTCGTCTCCACGCCCTGCCACAGCTTCGGGACCACCGGTTTCCCGGCCGCGACCGTGGCCGCCATCAACGCCGCGCCGAGCGGGCTGACCTGCACCTTCCCCTGTCCGATACCGGCCTCGACCTGCTCGTCCCCACTGCTCGACGGCTCGACCTTGCCGGTCTCGGTCGCCAGCCCCGGGATCTCGAAATCGGCGTTGAGACCGAACTGGGTCGCGGCCTTCGCCAGACCGTCCTTGGGCAGTGCTCCCGCGAGCCGCCCGAAGGTCGTGTTGCACGACGCGGCGAAAGCCGTCTTCAGCGAGACCGTCCCCAGGTCGAACCCGTTCTCGTTCTTGAGGGTGCGGGTCCCGATCTGCTCGCTGCCGGGGCAGGCCACCTGCGAGTCGGCGGTGACCCCGCCCTGCTGCAACGCCGCGGTCGCCGTGGCGATCTTGAACGCCGAACCAGGCGCGTAGAGGCCGCTGAGCGCCTTCGGCTGGGTCCCGGCGGTGCTGTTCTGCGCGACCGCCAAGAGCTCGCCATTGGTCTTCATCGCGAGAATGATCGCCGAGCCCTGATAGCCGTCGACGGCCTTCTGCGCGGCGCTCTGGCTCGCCACGCTCAAGGTCGAGACCAGCGGTTTGCCGGTCTCCTCGGCCTGGCCGAAGAGCGTCTCGACCGGCTTGCCGGAGGCGTCGACCCGCGACACCGTGACGGTGGCCGGGGTCCCGGTGCCGCCTTGCTCACTCGCGACCTTGCTCAGTGCGCCCTGCAAAATCGGCGCGACACCCGCGGCGTCTCCGCCGACCAGGGCCTTGCCGTCGCGGTCGGCCACGACCGGCTGGGCCGAGACGGGGGCGACGGACAGGTGCTGACCGGCTTCGAGCTTCGGGTGAAGCACCGACGGCGCCCAGTGAACCACCCATTTCCCGGCATTACGGACCAGGTCCAGCTTGCCTTCGTACTTCCAGACACTGTTCGCGGCGAACGTCCAGGAGGCGTGGAAGGTGGCCGAGGTGGTGGTCGCCTCCCCCGCCGTCGTCGGGACCTCGCCGAGGGTCGCCGTGACCGCCGTGGGATTGAGCGCGCCGCGCGCCGCGGCCAGCGCGGCCCCGGCGGCGGCCGGATCGTCGACCGGCGCGGCGGCCAGGTCACCGGTGTCGAACTGCTTCAGGAACCGGGTGGCGACCTGCGCCGGGCTCTCCTGCGCGGAGGTGCCGGACTCCCCAGGGCCGCCGGTGGCGGCGGGCGCCTCGTCCTCCTTCGCCAGCAGCACCACCGCGGCCACCACGATGGCGACCACCGCCAGCGCGGCGCCGATCAGGATCCCTCGTTTTCGGGCAGGATTCATGGACTCGCACTCCCCCAGTACGGCACGCCTCGCGCGGGCCTCGGGCAAGCCTGCCGATTTCCCCCGCGCAAGGCCTCTTTCGAGCGAGAAAGCGACGTTTCCGAATCCGTTTCGTGATCCTGTGGTCCAGACCGGCCCCGGATGTCATGAAAGGGTCTTTCAAGACGTTTTTCGTCCTGAAAGACCCTTTCATGACATTCTCGGGTCAGGCTTTGGCCACCGCCACGGTCACCTTGGTACCCTCCCCGACCGTCCCGGCCGAGCCGTCGGCGACGTCGCCGTAGGTCACCGAAGTCGCCAGAGTCTCCGAAGCGATGAACTCCTCGTGCGTCTTCGCCGCCGTGACGACGTCTTCCGGCGCGTCAACGGTGAGCGAGATCCGGTCGGCGACGTCGAGACCGGCGTCGCGACGGGCCTGCTGCACGACCCGGACCAGGTCACGGGCCAGCCCTTCGGCCGCCAGTTCGCCGGTGACCTCGGTGTCGAGCAGCACCAGACCCGCGCCACCGGGCAGTTCCGCGGCCGCGCCGCCGCCCTTGGCGACCAGCCGCCGCTCGTACTCGCCCTCGACGAGTTCGATACCGGCGGCCACGACCGCGCCGCTCTCCGACGTCGTCCATTCGCCCGCCTTGACGGCCTTGATCACCGTCTGGACGTCCTTGCCCAGCCGCGGCCCGGCCGCGCGAGCGTTGACCGCGACCTCGAACCCGCCGTGTGAAGCGACGTCCGTGGTCAGCTCGACCGACTTGACGTTCACCTCGTCGCGCAGGATGTCGGTGAACTCACGCAGCGAATCGGCCTCACCGGCGGCGACGACCAGCTTGGCCAGCGGCAGCCGCACCCGCAACTTGTTCGCCTTACGCAGCGAAAGCGCCGAAGACGCGACCTGCCGCACCCGGTCCATCGCCGTCACCAGCGCCGCGTCGGCCGGCAGGTCGAGCGAGTTCGGCCAGTCGGTCAGGTGGACCGAACGGCCACCGGTCAGGCCACGCCAGACGACCTCGCTGGTCAGCGGCAGCAGCGGCGCCACGACCCGCGACGTCACCTCCAGCACGGTGTGCAGAGTGTCGATCGCGTCCTGCTCGCCTGCCCAGAACCGGTCACGCGAACGGCGCACGTACCAGTTCGTCAGCACCTCGAGGAACTCACGGACGCCTACGCAGGCACCGGCGACGTCGTAGGTGTCGAGCGCGTGCTCCACGTCGGTCACCAGTTCATGCGTCTTCGCCAGCACATACCGGTCGAGGACGTGCTTCGAATCCGTGCGCCACTTGCCTTCCACACCCTCGGCGTTCGCATACAGGGCAAGGAAGTAGTACGAGTTCCACAGCGGCAGCACGGCCTGGCGGACGGCGTCGCGGATCCCCTTGTCGGTGACGACCAGGTTCCCGCCGCGCAGGATCGGGCTCGCCATCAGATACCAGCGCATCGCGTCGGAGCCGTCGCGGTCGAAGACCTCGTTGACGTCCGGATAGTTGCGCAGTGACTTGGACATCTTCTGGCCGTCCGAGCCGAGCACGATGCCGTGCGAAACGCAGGCGCGGAACGCGGGCCGGTCGAACAACGCGGTCGCGAGCACGTGCAGCAGGTAGAACCAGCCGCGGGTCTGCCCGATGTACTCGACGATGAAGTCGCTCGGGTAGTGGTGCTCGAACCATTCGGCGTTTTCGAACGGGTAGTGCACCTGCGCGTACGGCATCGAGCCGGAGTCGAACCAGACATCGAGGACGTCCTCGACCCGGCGCATGGTCGACTTCCCGGTCGGGTCGTCCGGGTTGGGCCTGGTCAGCTCGTCGATGAACGGCCGGTGCAGGTTCTCCAGCCGCACGCCGAAGTCACGCTCCAGCTCGTCCAGCGAGCCGTAGACGTCGGTGCGCGGGTACGCGGGGTCGTCCGACTGCCACACCGGGATCGGCGTGCCCCAGTACCGGTTGCGCGAGACCGACCAGTCGCGGGCGTTCTCCAGCCACTTGCCGAACTGGCCGTCCTTGACGTGCTCGGGGTACCAGGTGATCTGCTGGTTCAGCTCGACCATCCGGTCCTTGAACTCGGTCACCGCGACGAACCACGACGAGACCGCGCGGTAGATCAGCGGATTGCGGCAGCGCCAGCAATGCGGGTACGGGTGCTCGTAGGTCTCGTGGCGCAGCAGCACCGCGCCCTGGCGCCCGGCGGAACCGGTGCCGTTCTTGAGATCCTTGATGATGTTCGGGTTCGCGTCGAACACCTGCTGGCCCGCGTAATCCGGCACGGTGGCGTCGAACTTGCCCTGGGAGTCGACCGGGGTGACCGGGACGATGCCCACGGCGTCGGTGACGAGCTTGTCCTCTTCACCGTAAGCCGGTGCGATGTGGACGACACCGGTGCCGTCCTCGGTGGTCACGTAGTCCGCGGAAAGCACGCGGTGCGCGTTCTCGTGCCCGGCGAAGTACGGGAACGGTGGGGCGTAACGGGTTCCGAGCAGCTCGGTACCGGTGTAGTGCCCGACGACAGCCGGCTCCTCGCCGAGCTCGCGGGCGTACGCGGCGACGCGCGCTTCGGCAAGCAGGTAGCGCTTGCCTTCGGACTCCACGACGACATAACGGACGTCGGGATGCACGGCGGTCGCGAGGTTGGACGGCAACGTCCACGGCGTCGTGGTCCAGATCAGCAGGTACGTGCCGTCGAGCTCGTTGTCGTTGCCCTCCATGCGGAAACCGACCGTGACGGCCGGATCCTGACGGCTCGCGTAGACGTCGTCGTCCATGCGGAGCTCGTGGTTGGACAACGGGGTCTCATCGCGCCAGCAGTACGGCAGGACGCGGTAGCCCTCGTAGACGAGGCCCTTGTCCCACAGCCGCTTGAACGCCCAGATCACCGACTCCATGTAGGAGACGTCGAGTGTCTTGTAGTCGTTGTCGAAGTCGACCCAGCGCGCCTGGCGGGTGACGTAGTCCTGCCATTCGCCGGTGTAGCGCAGCACCGACTCGCGGCACGCGTCGTTGAAGACGTCGATGCCCATCTTGTCGATCTCGGCCTTCTCGGTGATCCCGAGCTGGCGCATCGCTTCGAGTTCGGCAGGCAGGCCGTGGGTGTCCCAGCCGAAGCGGCGCTCGACGCGCTTGCCCTTCATGGTCTGGTAACGCGGCACCAGATCCTTCACGTATCCGGTGAGGAGGTGGCCGTAGTGCGGGAGGCCGTTGGCGAACGGCGGGCCGTCGTAGAAGACGTACTCGTTCGAGCCATTGGTCCCGGTTTCGCGGGCGTCGATCGAGGCCTGGAAGGTCCGGTCGGATTCCCAGTACGCGAGGACGCGCTTTTCCGACTCGGGGAACGAAGGCTGGGACGGGACGCCGGTCTCGCCGTCCATCTGTGCCTTGGGATACATCTTCGGTGCTCCTCGCGGTTCGTCTCTCTCGTACGGGCTTTCACCCACACGGGGACGAGACGGCCGTTTCCGGCGCGTTCCGCGGTACCACCCCGCTTGCCCGGCCGGTGGTGTTCCGGCTGGGCCGCTCATTCGACGGCTGTGACGGGCCGTACCCGTCCGGTTCTACTGGGGGCGCTGGGCCCTGTTCTTCCGGAGGCTCCCCGGTGATGCCGGATCGGTGCCTGGTGACTCCAGGGTAGCGCGCGGGCGCAACCGGGTTGTCGGGGTGGGTGGAAATACGGGGCGAGGGCGCCGGGGCCGCGGTTAGGCTGCCGGTGATGGACACCGAAGAACAGTTGTGGCGGCAGATCCGCGTCACCGACCGGATGTGGGAGGGCGCGGGCCAGATCGCCGCACTCGAGAAGGTGCTGCGCCGCGTGGACGCGCTGGGGCTGGAAGCGCATCAGTACGAGGCACGTGTCCGGCTCGCGACCGCGTACGTGCTCGGTGGCGAGCCCGCGAAGGTGTTCGAGCCGCTCTCGTGGTGCCTGGCTGCCGGTGACCTCGATCCGGAACTCGACCTCCGGTACGTGTTCGACTACCTGGCGATCGCGTTCACCGAGGATCACCGTGTCCCGCTCTCGGCCACTCTCGCGGCACTCGACGAGGGCGAACGCCTCTTCGGGCCGATGCCCGACAACCGCCTGATCGTCGCCTGGCACCTCGGCTCCGGTGAGGGCGGCTGGACCTTCTCCCCCGAAAGTTCGCGGTGCGTCAGGTGCGACGCCGGTTTGAAGGTCGACCACCTGGTCCAAGACGGCCGCTTCGCCGACGCCGTCGCACTGTTCGACGGCGAGGGCACCTGTTCCCGGCAGCCGCACGCGATGCTGGCCGCGTTGATGCTCCCGTATGTCCACTTGGGACGGTTCGAGGACGCGGTGGCGGCGTTCCGGCAGTCCTATTCGGCCTTCTGGACCAAGCGGGAGGAACTCGGCACACTCGCCCGGCACGTCGAATTCTGCGTGCGCACCGGAAACCGGGCCGCCGCGCTGAAACTGGTGGACCGGCACGCCGGATGGCGGTCGGCCCCCTCGGCCGAGATGGACTTCCACGCCGCCGCCGCGCTGGTCTCTCCGGAACATGCCGCCGCGGCGCTGGAAATCGCCGCGCGGTTCGACGCCCGGAACGGAAACGCCGCGCAGAGCGACCGGATCCGGGCCCTGATGGCCGCGGAACCGGTGCTGGACAAGCTGGATCTGGGTTCCGCGTTGCTGCCCGGCACCAAGCAGATCGGCTCCACACTCGTGATCTACCCGACGACCGTCGAGGAACTGGCCTCCCGAGCCGAACAAAACGACGACCCGGAAATCGCCGCCGTGCTGTGGGAGCGCTTCGACGAACTCATGCCGATCCCGGAAGGCGAACTGCTCACCCGTCGTCTCGCTGCGGCTGCACCTTCCACGGACCCGCTGATAGCCGACTCCTCCGCGGTCCGCCGCGCCGGCTTCATGCTGAAAACGGGCCAGGATCCCTTGCGGGCTTTGACGCTCGCTCAGGAAGCCGTCAAGCTGTACACGTCGGAGTTCGACTACGTGAACGCCGCCCGCGCCCGGTTGATGGCCGTGTGGATCCTGGCCTTCACCGGAGATCCGGAGGCCGCGCTCAAAGTGAGCGAAGAGTGCTACGCGGTCGGCGGAAACCACGAGGTCCAAGCCGAGATGCTGTACACCCACGGAAAGCTCTCGCAGGCACTCGGCGACCTCGCCGAGACCGAGTTCCGCCTGCTCATGGCCGCCGAGAGCTTCGAATCCGCCGGGAACACGGACGCACTCGGGTGCGTTCGAGCCGATCTCGCGGAAGTCTTCTTGACGCTGGAACGATTCGAGGACGCCGCCGATGCGGCCGAGGAAGCCGTCGCGCTGGATCCGGGTTCGGAGCGGGCGCGGGGACTCTTGGCGCAGGCTTACCGGTTGTGGGCCTAGCGGGATCGGCGAGGAGCCGTTCCTCCTCGGCGAAGAGGTCGGCGTCGGAGTCGGCGGCCGGGGATCTGCGCAGGAAGGCGCGGGGCTTCGGGAGGTAGCAGGTGGCGGCGGGTGGTGGCTGTCGGGTGTGGGACGGGATTCCTGGTTGGCCGAGCAGTCACTGAGGTTCAGGGCATTGGCCGGTAAGCGCATCGAAGCGTGGGTCGGCGTCAAGGTGGCCTTGAGAGAAGATGTCTCCAGCACCAGCCCGCAGTTCGCCGATCCGCCGTCGGACGGGGATCTACCGGTGACGGTCGTGCCAGAATTGCCGCTCGGCCTGATGGAGGAGTGGAGACTTTCGCCGACGAGGGCGACTTGGCCGAAGTTGCCTGCGAATCAACGCACAGCCGCTGTTGCCGCTCGCCGGCGAGCTGGACGAGGGCCACGACGGCACGCCGATCTTCCGACGGCTCGACGAGTTGGTTTTGGCCTTCATCGATCCCGCCGCGGCTGCGCCTACCCGCGGACGTGTAGGGCGTTATACGGTTTCGCATATCGGCCTATGTCCTGAGGTGCATGGTATTGCGCCTCGGAGTTCCGGCGGGGTCGAGGTAGGCGGGTGCGGTGAATTCCGGTAGCCCGTCCTGGGCGATGCGGACCTTCCATTCGCTTTTGTGGATCAGGCGGTGATGGGCCGAGCACAGCAGCACGAGGTTGTCGATCTTCGTTTCGCCGTGGTGGCGCCAAAAGACAATGTGATGAGCCGTGCAACGCGGCACGGGCATGTCGCAGCCAGGGAACGCGCAACCACCGTCGCGGATGGTCAACGCGTACTTCTGGGCCAACGACACGGTGCGCTTCGACCGGCCGATGTCCAGTGGCTCACCGGCCGTGCCCAGAACCCCGGGGCGGACACGGGCATCGCACGCCAGGATCCGGGCATCGGTGGCGCTGATCGGCCCCACCAGATCGAGATGAGCCTGACCGAGGTCCTTGATGAGGTCCTCGTAGGACATGGTCACCAAGATGTGCGTCGACTCGGCAGCTTGGCCGGGAAGGTTCCGACTGGAGGTTTTCAACCGCACATAGTCGGAGAAAGCATCTCCGTAGCGTTCGGCCTGGGTGCGGGAGTCCCGGACACCATCCACGGCTTTATGTGGCTTGGCAAGCGGATCCAGATCGGACTTCAACCGGGCATAGGTTTCCAGATCCACCGTGCCAGTGAGGCCGAGGGTGCCGTCGCGGTGCTCGATGAACCGCATCTCCGGACGCACGTCCTTCGGATCCTCATCCCGCGGCTCCTTGCCATCGGGATCCAACCGGTTCAGCAGACGCCGCCCCGCACGGGCGATCTCAGGAGGAGCAGCGGTGCGGGCCTTGTCGACCAGGTACGCCTCCCCAGCGCGGACGGCCTCCTCCGGCACAAAGGACGGAATCCGGCCCAAGGTACGGATGATCGCGTCGATCTGCCCGCCGCCGATCGCACCCTCCGCGGCGGCCTCAGCGGTCAACGGCGCCAGGGGTGGCACCGTGTCTCCGCCGATGGACACACCGGGATGCAGAGCCAACGCCCGGTCGGCGCGGGCCGAAGCTTCCTCTTTGGACACGAGGAAGTCTTGGAGAATCAACCCTGCCAACGTCGAATGACCAGAACAGCCGCGAATGCCGCGTGCATTCAATTCGGCGAAGATCGCGCACTGCTCCGCATCCGCTTGACGCTTGAGGACTTCGAGTTCCTGCTTGCGGGCATGCAGCGTCGCAGTATCGACTCGCCACCACTCGGTGCGCGTCGGCTGGGGTGTGTTTTCGCTGGCCACAGCCTCAACGATATCCCTGTTCGAACATATGCGCTAGTCCGATTTGCGTAGGGGCCACCGGAGCCGCGTTTCACCCGATGGGGAACAAATGGCCTCGAAACAAACACGCAGAGACAGGGCGGCAGAGCACGTCTCGCAATTCGTGTCACGCGGGAACTGTGACCCGCGGAGCCGATTTCCATTCGTGTCGGATTCACGGCCGTGACGCCGCAAGGAACCCGCCGGGCTTCCCGGTGCTACGGCGAGGCTCGTCAAGGCGCTCTGAGACTCCCTCGAAACCATCCGGGCAGCGACGATCGATTGTGACGAGTCGCGTGTGGACGTTCCGAAAGGACTCCGGAAAGAACTGCGGCGCCTCGAACTGAGCGGCGCGTTTTCGTGGCAGTCACCGCAGTTCCGGCACGCGATCCGCGGTGGCTTCGGGGTGGCGCTGGCGTTGGTGGTGGCGAGCTTCCGGCCCGGCGACCCAGCCGCCTGTCGGCCTGGTCGCCATGCTCGGGTCCTCGCCGGCGCCATCGCGCCGCTGTTCGGCTTCGCCGCGAATTCCGCGTCGCCACCGTCGCGCACCACGGGCTTCTCGCCGCGGTGCCGGGCACGAAGGAACCCGCACCGGAGCAGCGTGACCACCGGAGAGCCAGCGGGGATCCCGAGTGCCAGCGGACGCCGACGAGGAGCAACGGCGGGTGTTCGACATCATCGCCGCCAACGCGGTCGCCGTCGGCGAAGCGGCTCAGTGACTAGGCGCTGGTGGACTTGTCGCGGTGCTGTCCGGCGATCTCGGCGTCGGGGGTGCACAGCCCGCACGGGGTGAACCCGAGCTGACGTGCCTCGCCGATGCCGAGCGGGATGGTGTCCCGGGTTTCGAGCCACGCGCAGGTGGTCACGTGATAGTGCGGGTATTCATCGACGACGACGACCTCGGCTTCGAGGTCGGAGACGATCGCCACATCCGCGGGATCGCTCTTCTCCTCACCCGGGTCGCCGTTGCGCGGCTTCCCCGAAGTCTCTGAAGGCTCTGAAGGCTCTGAAGTCTCCGAAGACGCTGAAGACGCGACGGCCTCGGTGGAGGCGGCTTCGTCTTCGTCACCCAGCTCGCCGGTGGCGGGCATCAGGACGGTCTGCTCGGCGTCCTCGGGTTTCTCGTCGTCGTCCTCGTCGACGTCCGGCTCCTCTTCCAAGGAATCCGAAGAACCCGAGGAGGCGACGGAGGCCGCTTCGGCGGAGCGTTTCTTCCGACGTCGCAGCCAGTCGAAGACGAGCAGCAGCCCGGCGACGATGGAGAGGCCGATCGAGATCCAGGCCCACAGCGAGTTGGCGGTGATGAGCGCCGCGACAAGCAGCCCCAGAGCCGCCAGTACCAGTACCAGTACGATGTAGAGCACGGTGAATTACAACACGACCGGCAAGCGAAACGGCCCCGACCCTCCGGAGAGTGCCGAGGCCGTTCCACTGTGTAGAAACTTACTGTGGAGAAACTTACGGTGGAAATCCAGCCGTACCGGAAATCAGCCGGCTTCGGCGCGGGGGCCGAACGAGTAGCCCTGTCCGCCACCACCCGAGCCCGATGCCGACTGCCCCGAGTTCGACGAGGACGCCGAAGCAGGAGCGGCCGAACCGCGGTCGTCGAGCTCACGCAGCTGGGATTCGAGGAATCCACGCAGCCTCGTGCGGTATTCCCGCTCGATCGTGCGCAGCTCTTCGATCTTCTTGCCCAGCGAGCCCTTTTCCGCGTTCATGCTGTTCATGGTCTCGGTGTACTTGCGCTGAGCCTCGCGCTCCATGGTCGTCGCCTTGTCGCGCGCCTGGCGCTCCAAGGTTTCGGCACGGGTACGCGCGTCGTTCAGCATGGTCTCGGCACGTGTGCGTGCCTCGTTCACCATCGAGTCCGACTTGGACCGCGCGTCCGAAAGCAGCTGCTCGGACTTGGTCCGGGCTTCGGCGAGCATGCCGTCCGACTCGGTCTTGGCCTCGGCGGTGAGCCGGTCGGCCATTTCCTGTGCCAGTCCGAGCACCTTCGCGGCCTGGACGTTGGGCTCCCCGTTGTCCGGCACCATCGAGTGGGCCTGGGTCTGCTCCATCGCCGACTGCGGTGGTGGCACCGGCGCCAGGCGACGCGACGGCTCATCGCGCACCTGTGGCGGCGGGCCGACTGCTCCCGCCTTCGCGTTTTCGAGCTCTCCACGGGTGGTCTCAAGCTCGTTGTCGAGCTGTTCGACCTGCTGCCGCAGCTCGTTGTTGTCCTCGATCAACCGGGCAAGCTCGGTCTCCACCAGGTCGAGGAACGCGTCCACCTCGTCCTCGTTGTAGCCCCTTTTGCCTATGGGCGGCTTGCTGAACGCGACGTTGTGCACGTCAGCGGGGGTCAACGACATCAGATCACCTCACGCACTCCATGGCCTGCAGGTCCACCCGGGCTTCCCCGAAAATCACCCTGGCGTTGCCAGCTGCATCGCAAAGAACACAACCAACAGCAGCACCATAATCGATAAGTCCAGTCCGACGCCGCCGATTCGTACAGTCGGGATGATTCGTCTGAACAGACGAACCGGTGGGTCGGTCACTGTGTAGATGGTCTCCAGCGTTACCGCAACCCCTCCGGCAGGACGCCACTCGCGAGCGAAAGCACGCACGAGCTCGACGACGATCCGTGCCGTCAGCAGGAGCCAGAAAGCAAACAGCACGTACCAGACGACCAGCAACACAGCATTCACGTAACCACTCTGCCATGCCTCGCGTCAAAAGACGCAGCTGACGGGCGAGAGATGGCGATGAGTCGACAAAATCACATTTGGCTGCGCTCAGCGGTCAGGGGGTGATCAGCCGCGCAGGAATAATCCGCCTTCGGCAATCCGCCGACGGTCTTCCGCCGTGACGTCGACGTCGGGCGGTGAGAGAAGGAACACCTTGTTGGTGACCTTGTCCATCGATCCGCGCAACGCGAAAGCGAGCCCCGCGGCGAAGTCGACAAGTCGCTTCGCGTCCGCGTTCTCCATCTCGGTGAGGTTCATGATCACCGGGATGCCTTCGCGGTAGTGCTCACCGATCGCACGCGCCTCGGCGTAGCTCGTCGGGTGCAGCGTCGTGATCCGGCTCAACGGGTCACGCACCGCCGCGCGGACCGGCTCGGTGACCGGTCGCAGCCGGGCCACCGGCTCGGGCTGGCGGTCGACCGCCAGCGCACCGTGCACCGCGGGTTCTGACCGCACGTCCGCGACCACGGAGCGTGACCGGGGCCGGGGTGCGGGCTCGTCGTACGTGTCATCGACGCCCCGGTAGCGTCCACCCCGCGACCGGGCAGGCGGCTCGTCGTCGTACTCGTACTCGTCGTCGGCATATTCTTTTGAGGCGTAGCCTCGCCGGTAGTCATCTTCAACGTCATAGCCGTCTTCGTCTGCGGGCACCATCCCGAAGTAGGCCTTCAGCTTCTGCAGCGCGCTCATGCCTCTCCCTAGCCTTAGCCGCTCCCGCACGTACTCCCCCGCCTCCGCCGCCACTCCCCGTAGCGACGGGACGGTATTCCCTAAGGCGAGGCTAAACCGCGCCCACCGAGCAACGCGGTTCCGACACGCACACAGGTAGAGCCGTGCGCGATCGCCTGCTCGAGATCATTGCTCATTCCAGCGGAGACTTCACGGGCATTTGGATGGTCCTCCCGAAGACGCTCCGACGCGCGGGCAAGCTTCTCGAACGCCTCCACTGGGTCTATACCCAGCGGAGCCACCGCCATAAGCCCCCGGAGGCGGATGTCACCCACATGGGCTATCCGCTCCGCCAACTGGCCCAGCTCGTTCACCCGGCAACCCCCGCGTTTCGGATCGTCATCGAGACTTACCTGAATGAGGACGTCCAACGGGTGATCGCGTTGCCCGGAATCGAGTGCCGACCTGGTCGCCTTCGCCAGCGCCTCGGCAAGGCGGTCGGAGTCCACGGACTGGACCTCGTCGGCCCAGCGCACGACCGAGCGGGCCTTGTTCCGCTGAAGACTTCCGACCATATGCCAGCGAATCCCGTTGCCAGGGCGCAGCGCGGCGACCTCGTCGGTCTTCGCGCCCGCCTCCTGATCACGGTTCTCGGCGAGGTCGAGTGTGCCGAGGTCGGCGAGCAACGCGGCGTCGAGCGCCGGGAAGGTCTTGGTGACCGCGAGCAAGCGGACCTCGTCGCGTTCCCGGCCGGCGGACTCGCACGCGGCCGCGATCCGCTGTTCCACTTCGGCAAGTGAGGCGGCCAGTTCCGCCTTTCGTGCCTCACTCACGACGCGTCCAGCCAGGTGATGCCGGCGATCCGGCCGGTGGTGCCGTCGCGGCGGAAGCTGAACAGCGTCTTGTCCTCGTTGGTGCAGCGCGGATCGACGCCGATCTTGCCGACGCCGAGGTCCGCCAGTTGCCGCCAGAGCCCGGCACGCAGGTCGAGCCCCGTGGTGCCCTTGCGGGTTTTGCAGGCACTGCCCGGTACATGCTTTTCGACGTCGGCGGCCATGGCGGCGGGGACTTCGTAGCAGTCACCGCAGATCGCCGGGCCGAGCAGTGCTTCGGTACGGGCCGGGTCGGCGCCGAGCGAGCGCATCGCCTCGACCGCGGCCGGGACGACGCCGACCCTGGCGCCGACGCGACCGGCGTGGACGGCGGCGACCACACCGGCTTCGACGTCGGCCAGCATGACGGGGACACAGTCGGCGACAAGTACCACGAGCGCGAGGCCGGGCTCGGCCGTCACGAGCGCGTCGGTCGCTTCGGCCGCCGAAGTCTCGGAACCGTCGACGACGGTGGCGGTGCGGCCGTGGACCTGTTCCATCCACGCCAGCCTGTCCTCGGCGAGGCCGAGTTCGGTGGCGAGACGTTTGCGATTGGCGTAGACGTCGCCCGGGTCGTCACCGACGTGGTCACCGAGGTTGAAGGTGTCGTAAGGCGGCCGGGAAGCCCCGCCCGCCCGTGTCGTGACAACCCGCCGTACGCGCACGCATTCCTCCCAGAAGTTGAGTGAAGGCCTCCTTCACCACCCTGAGGGTAGTGAAGGAGGCCTTCACGGAACGAGACTGGCGTGCCTTACCGCCGCATGAACGGCGGGACGTCGACCTCGTCGTCCGACGGGTCGTCGTGCACCGGGGTGGCCCGGCCGGGCAGGCTGCCGTGGGTCGAGTTCGACCCGATCGGGGAGTAGCCGCGCGAACCGCCGCCGGGCTGCGGGAGCCCGCCGGACAGCGAGCCGTTGCCCTCGCGGGAGGACGGCATCGGCGAGTGCGTGCGCGGCGGCGCGACCGGGTAACCGTTCGAACTACTAGACGACGGGACCGGAGTCGCCCCGGATGGCGGGCTCTGCACCGGCGTCGCCCCGCCGTTGACCTGGCCTGCCTGTGCGGACGCCGTCGAGTTCGACCGGGAGCCGAACGTCGACGGGTCGAGCTTCTTGTGCGTCGGCGTGCCGGCGTCGAAACCGGCCGCGATCACGGTGACCCGGACCTCGTCGCCGAGCGAGTCGTCGATGATCGTCCCGAAGATGATGTTCGCGTCGGGGTGCGCGGATTCCTGCACCAGCGACGCGGCCTCGTTGATCTCGAACAGGCCGAGGTCCGACCCGCCCGCGATCGACAGCAGCGCGCCGTGCGCCCCGTCCATCGACGCTTCCAGCAGCGGCGAGTTGATCGCCTTCTCCGCCGCCTGGATCGCCCGGCCCTCGCCACGTGCCGAGCCGATGCCCATCAGCGCGGAACCCGCGCCGGACATGACGCTCTTGACGTCGGCGAAGTCCAGGTTGATCAGACCCGGCGTGGTGATCAGGTCGGTGATGCCCTGGACACCCGAAAGGAGGACCTCGTCCGCCGAGCGGAAGGCGTCCATCAGCGAGACGCCGATGTCGCCCAGCTGCAGCAGCCGGTCGTTCGGGATGACGATCAGGGTGTCGCATTCGTTGCGCAGCTGCTGGATGCCGTCTTCGGCCTGCTTGCTGCGGCGCTTGCCTTCGAAGGTGAACGGCCGGGTGACGACGCCGATGGTCAGCGCGCCGAGCTTCCTGGCGATCTGGGCGACGACGGGCGCGCCACCGGTGCCGGTGCCACCGCCCTCACCCGCGGTCACGAACACCATGTCGGCGCCCTTGATGACCTCTTCGATCTCTTCGCGGTGGTCCTCGGCGGCCTTCTGCCCCACCTCGGGGGCGGCGCCGGCACCGAGGCCGCGGGTCAGTTCCCGGCCGATGTCGAGCTTGACGTCGGCGTCGGACATGAGCAGTGCCTGTGCGTCGGTGTTCACCGCGATGAACTCGACACCCTTGAGGCCGACCTCGATCATGCGGTTCACGGCGTTAACTCCGCCGCCGCCGATACCGACGACCTTGATCACCGCAAGGTAGTTGTGCGGGGGCGTCATCGGAGCCGCCTTCCTGATCGTGTGTGCTCGTGCTGCCCGCCGGTCGCTGAGCCTTGTGCCGAACCCTCGATCTGAACCTCAGAGTGAGAGTTATGTCAACTGCCGACGTTGAAGCAGGACGGTATGCACCAGGCTGGCTCGAATCCAGTAGCCACGCCGTGTGTCGCAAAGGTGTTTTGCCACAACATGTTCGGCGGCGCAAGAGCGAGACCCCACCGCGGCGCCGAACGGCGGCCTGGTACAAGCGGGGATCAGGTGGGCATCGACATGACCATGACGACGTCCTTCGACGGCGTCCCGGTCGGCGAACCACCGTCCTGCTCGACACTCAGCGCGAACTTCTCGGCACCTTTGAGCCCGTCCGCGACCAGCAGCGCACCGTCCTGACCACCGGAAATGAGCCCGGCGGGTTTGGGCGCGGCCCCCGGATACATCAGCCAGGCCTGGTAGATCCGGCCAGGATCGTTCTTCGCCAGCTGTGCCGACATGAAGACGAGCCGGTCTTTCGCCCGCGACATCATCACAGTCCCGCCGCCCCCGACGGAGGCGTCGGCGTGCCCAGTCCGGAGATCCGCCGCCGAAAGCACCTCGGCGACCGGCGCGTAACGATCCGCATCGCGGTCCGCTTGTTCCCGCGCGGCGGTGAGCCGCGAGTGGTTGTCGTAGGCGATGCCGCCGAACACGGCGGTGCCGGCGAGTCCCACGATCGCCGCCGCGGCCGCGGCGATCGCCCAGCGCGGCGCGCGCCTGCGGTCCTTGATCCGCTCGCCCGCTTCGAAGCTCGCCTTCGGCGGCTGCTGCCGGGTCGCCATCGCCTGCGCGAGCACCCGGCGTTTGAGGTCGGACGGCGGGTCCTCCGCCAGCGCGGCGCCGAGCCGGGTGGCGGTCATCCGCAGTTCGAGGACCTCTTGCGCGCAGGACGCGCATTCACCGAGATGCCGCTGGAACTGCGCACGCTCCAATTCGGACAGTGCGTCGACGGCGTAGGCACCGGTAAGCGTATGCATTTCGGGCATGGTCATGCCGTCACCCCCAAACAGTCCCGGAGCCGGATCAAGCCGTCCCGGAGTCGCGTTTTGATCGTCCCGTGCGGGGTCCGCAGTACCTCCGCGACCTCGCGATAGGTGTAACCCTGGTAGTAGGCGAGCAGCACGGATTCCCGTTGCAGCTCGGTCAGGCTGGTCAGGCAGCGCCGCACCTGCGAATGCTCCCAGCGGGCCGCGACGGCCTCGGCGACCTCGTCGAACGGCCGGGCGCGGGCGGCCTCGAAGGTCGCCTTGACCTCGCGGTCCGAGCTCGCGCGTGCCGAGCGCACCCGGTCGACGGCGCGGCGGTGCGCGAGCGTCATGGCCCAGTTCAACGCGCTCCCCCGCTCCGGCGAGTACCGCGTGGCCGTGCGCCACAGCTCCACCATGACCTCCTGAGTGACTTCTTCGGACTGTGCGGCGTCACGCAGGATGCGCCGCACCAGGCCGAGGACGGGGCCCGCGAGCCGGTCGTAGAGAGCTTCGAAGGCCCGCTCGTCACCCTTCGCGACACGGACGAGCAGCTCCTCGGGCGTCGGCCCGGCCGGTTCGTCCGTTCCGGGAACGGGCGGCATCCGGCGTGGACGTGCCGATTCATCCATCAAGCCTGCCTCCGGCGGTCTGGGGTGTGCGTGGGGACCGTGGGGTTATCGGAGCCTTCTTCAACCACAGTTTGACCCCGTGCCGCCGGATCAGCGCGGAGACCCGGTGCGGCATGAGCGGGCGGGTGACGAGCATATGCACGAGCCAGCGGGTGGTGGCCGGCCGCCGGACCCCGCGCAGCGACGCGGTCAGCGGGGTCTTCCCGTCCTGCCGGAGCGCGATCTTGACCGAGAGCAGCGACTCCGGGCGTGGCACCTCCATCCGGTATTCGCCGTCCATCGACTGGAACGGCGAGACGTAGAACTCCTTGTCCGCGTGGGCGTTTCCCTCGGCGTCGGGACGCAGGAGGTACGCGTGCCTGCCGCGGTAGGTGTTGTGGACCTCCGCGATGACGCATTCGAGTTCGCCGTCGGGCCGGTGGCACCAGTAGAGGCTGATCGGGTTGAAACTGTGGCCGAGCACGCGCGCGCCGGCGAGCATCAGCACCCGGCCGCCCTGGAGATCGACGCCGCGCACCGCGAGCCAGCGGTCCACTTTGGACCGGATAGTGGACGAATCCTCCGCGTCGAAGTGGTCTCGCGGGTCGAAGCGGGCGAAGGGCTGAAGCCACCGCGGCAGTTTCGGGGGCGCGTCGAGATCGATGAGCCAGAGATAGACCCGGTGCGCGAACGAGATCGGCGGATCGATGCGCCGCACATGCGCCACCGTGGAGTCGTAGAGCACCGCCATGACGGTCACCATCGCACCCCGAAGTTCTCGGCCGCGCGGACGCCGGACGCGCAGCCGTCCTCGTGGAAACCCCAGCCATGGTACGCCCCGGCGTAGGCGACTTTGTCATCGTCGAGTTCGGGCAGGCGACGCTGGGCACCGACGGATTCCGGGGTGTAGACGGGGTGTTCGTAGGTCATCTTGGCCAGGACGGAGCCGCCGTCGGGAGCGCCGCCCGGGTTCAGCGTGACGACGTACCGGGTCGGTTCGTCGAGGCGCATCAAGCGGTTCATGTCGTAGGACACCTGGACCGCGCCGTCGTCCGCACCGCAGGAGGGAGTGGCGTAGTTCCAGCCTGCCCGCGCCGATTCGGCGGTCGGCAGCACGCCGGTGTCGGTGTGCAGCCAGGCCTCGTTGCTGGAGTAGCGGAAGGCGCCGAGGACGTCGCGTTCGGCGTCCGTCGGCGCGTCGAGCAGCCGCAGCGCCTGGTCCGCGTGCGTGGCCACGACGACCTTGTCGAGCCGGTGGCGGGTGTCGGCGTCGTCGCGGACCTCGATCCCGCGCGCGGTGCGCTTGACCGAGCGGACCGGTGTCGACAGGTGCACGGCGGTGAGCTGCTTGGCTGCCAGGTCGACGTACTCGCGGGAACCGCCGACGACGGTGCGCCAGCTCGGCGAATCGCCGACCGAGAGCATCCCGTGGTTGCGCAGGAATTCGAACAGGTAACGCGCGGGGTACCTGAGCGTGTCGTTCCGGTCGGCGGACCAGACGGTCGAGACGACGGGGAGCATGAAGTGGTCGACGAAGTACTTCGTGTACCCGCCGATCGCGAGGAACGCGCCGAGGGTGACGTCGCCGGCTTCGGGCGCTTCGAGCACGCGCTTGGCGTGCACGTGGAAGCGTTTGACGTCGGTGAGCATTCGCAGGTAGCGCCCGCGGCCGACGTTGCGAGGCTGGGCGAACAAACCCTTCAGCCCCTTCGCGCCGGCGTACTGGAGGCCGCAGCCGTCGCAGCGGATGCTCATCGACATCTCGGTGTCGCGGGTGACGACACCCAGCTCGCCGAACAGCCGGAGCAGATTCGGGTAGGTGCGCTCGTTGTGCACGATGAACCCGGAGTCGACGGCGATGGTGCCACCGTGCGCGCTCGGGACGTCATGGGTGTGCGCGTGCCCGCCGAGCCTGTCGTCGGCTTCGAACAGCAGCACTTCGTAGCGGCGTTGCAGCAGGTAGGCGGCCGTGAGTCCGGCGACGCCGCTGCCGATGACCCCGATGCGTTGACCGTTGGTGTGCACGAGAGGGATTCGGAACAGGACACGGGCCGGATTGGACCGGCGGCCGACCCATCCCTGTCCGCCCCGGGAGCGAATGACCACTATGCCGAACAGTCCCGCGTCTCGCCTCGTCCCGTTTGTCGAGCGGCTCCTCGGTGGCTCCCTGCCGGTCGGCCTCCGTACCTGGGACGGCGTCCGCGCCGGTCCGCCGGATGCCCCGACCGTGGTACTCCGCAACCGGCGCGCACTGCGCCGTCTCCTGTACGCCCCCGGTGAATTGGGCCTGGCCAGGGCCTACGTCTCCGGTGATCTCGACGTCGAAGGCGACCTCGCCGACGGTTTCCGCCGGATCTGGGCGCTGACCCGCTCCGGTGCCGTGCGCCGCGCCAAGCTCGGCCCGCGCGACTGGGCCGAAGCGCTGCGGCTCGCGGTCGGGCTCGGCGTCGTCGGACCGCCACCCGAACCACCCGCCGAAGAAGCCCGGCTTTCGGGGAAGCTCCACAGCCTGCTGCGGGACAAATCCGCGATCTCACACCACTACGACCTCGGCAACGCCTTCTACCAGCTGCTGATGGACGAATCGATGGCTTACTCGTCCGCGTACTGGACCTCCGAGGAGGACGGCTACGACCTCGAACAGGCACAGTGGGACAAACTCGAACTGATCTGCCGCAAGCTCGGCCTGCGGCCCGGCACGCGGCTGCTCGACGTCGGCTGTGGCTGGGGCTCGCTCCTGGTCCACGCGGCGAAGCACCACGGCGTGCACGCCGTCGGCATCACGCTTTCGGCGGAGCAACAGCAGCACGTCCGGGGCCGCCTCGCCCAGCACGACCTGGAGGATCGCGTCGAGGTCCGCAGGCAGGACTATCGCGAGCTGACTGATGAGCCGTTCGACGCCATCGCCACCATCGAGATGGGTGAACACGTCGGCGAAGAGAACTACCCCGAGTACACGCGGACACTGTTCCGCCTGCTCAAGCCCACCGGACGGCTGGTACTGCAGCAGATGTCACGCGGCGCGGTGGCACCCGGCGGCGGCGCGTTCATCGAGCGCTACATCGCCCCCGACATGACGATGCGCCCGCTGAGCCGCACGCTCGGCCAGCTGGAGACCGCCGGATTCGAGATCCGCGACGTCCACGCGCTTCGCGAGCATTACGTGCGTACGGTCCGGGCATGGGAGAAGACACTCGAGGCCAACTGGGCGGACGTCGTGGCGCTGATCGGTGAGCCGGGCGCCCGGGTGTGGCGGCTCTACCTGGTCGGCGGCGCGCTGGCGTTCGAGGAGAACCGGATGGGCGTGGACCAGATCCTCGCGGTGCGGACCGATGACCAAGGCCTGAGCGGGCTGCCCGCCACCCGGGAGTGGTCCTGATGTCGCTCGGGGGGACCCTGCTCGTCACCGCCGGGGCGACCCTGCTGGCCTTCGTCGTCACTTTCGGTATCGCGCGGTGGCGCAAGCGCTACGACACCGTCGACACCCTCTGGGGGCCGGGCTTCGCGCTCGTCGCGCTGGTCGCCGCCCCGCTCGGGGACGGGTCGGTGGCGCTGCGCGTGGTCACCACGCTGCTGACGGTGGTCTGGGGTGTCCGCCTCGGCGTGCACCTCCACCTGCGTAACCACAAGCTGCCCGAAGACCCGCGCTACGTGCGGATGGCGGAGCGCGCCGGGAAGAACCCGGCGCTGAAGCTGTTCGTCCGGGTGTACCTGCTGCAGGCGGGGGTGCTCTGGTTCGTCTCGCTGCCGGTCCAGTTCGCGATGTACGGCGACTCCTTCGGTGTGACGGCTTGGATCGGCGTCGCGGTGTGGCTGGCGGGCTTCGGGTTCGAGACCGTCGGCGACGAGCAGCTGCGCCGGTTCAAGGCCGATCCGGACAACAAGGGCAAGGTGCTCGACAGCGGGCTGTGGCGCTACACGCGGCATCCGAACTATTTCGGCGACGCGTGCGTGTGGTGGGGCCTGTTCCTGCTGGCGTGTTCGAGCTGGGCGGGGGCGGCGACCGTGCTGTCGCCGGTCGCGATGACGTACACGCTGGCCAAGGGCACCGGAAAACCCATGCTGGAGAAGGGTTTGCGGCGATCCCGGCCGGGATACACGACCTACGTCGAGCGGACCAGCGGATTCTTCCCGCTGCCTCCGCGCCGCGTCACTCCCCGGTGAGCCCATCGGTCAGCTCACGCAGCAAGTCGAGGTGGCCGGCGTGCCTGCCGGTCTCCTCGATCATATGCGTGACCACGAACCGGACGTTGACCTTCCGTTCGCCGCGGAAGGCGACCTCGTCGTCCAGCCCCATCTTGGCGACGATCTCGCGGCTGCGTTCGCATTCGGCCTCGTAGGCGGCGATCAGCTGGTCGACCGGGGTCTTCATGGCGACCCGGAACTCGGCGTCGGGATCGGCTTCGAGTGCCTCCTTCCAGACATCCTCCCGGCCGTCGAGCACCACGCTGAACCAGTAATGCTCGACCACGGTCAGGTGACCGAGCAGACCGGCGACGGTGGTCAGCTCACTCGGCACGAACGGCCGCCGGGCCTGTTCGTCGGTGAGGCCGGAGCATTTCCACGCCACGGTGGCGCGGAGGAAGTCGAGAAAGCCGTTGAGCTGGGTGCGCTCGTCCCCGGTGAGCGGGGGTTCGGGGCGCTTCGGTTCGTCGGTCATGGTGGTGCAGTCTGCCAATCCTCTTCGGCGATCCGCGAACGAGTTCTTCTCGCCGCGGGCTCTCCGCCATCTGCCGCGGGGTCATGGTCCATGTCCGACCGCGGTCCCATCGTTCGAGTGAACCCAGCGGTAGTTAGTGCTGACGAAACATGACGACCACCCACCTGTCATGTCAGGCTGGTGCAGTTGTGCCACAGCCTCCCCGCCGCATGGAAAGGCAACTGATGTCAGGCCACCAGCTGAGCGCACTCGATGTCGCTTTCCTTTGCCTGGAAAGCGACACGACGCCCATGCACATGGGCGCGGTGGTCACCTTCCGTCCGCACGGGCAGGTGCACACGCGGAAGCTGATCGCGTTGCTCGCCGAACGGGCCGCGCGGATCCCGAAGCTGCGCCAACGCACCCGCATCGCGCTGTTCCCGCCCGGCGCCGTCAGCTGGGCCGAGGATCCGAATTTCGTTGCAGGCGAACATATTTCACATCATCACCTGAGTGCTCTGTACGAACCGGACCCGCTGTCCGCCTACGCGTCGCGCTGGATGGGACGGCCGCTCGACACCGGAAAACCCTTGTGGGACTTGCACCTCGTCACCGGCCTGCCGAACGGCGAGTTCGCGTTGCTGCTGAAACTGCACCACGCTCTCACCGACGGCGCGGGCGCGTACGCCGTCGCCGCGGGCCTGCTCGACGCGCTCCCCCGCGCGACCAAGCGCGTGCGCGGCGGCGCCGAACCACCCGCTCCCCGCTCCCTGTGGACGCGGTCAAGGACGTGCTCGGCTCCACGCTCGCCAAGGCCACGGAATCCGCCGGGATCGCCTCGTCGGTCGTCCGCGCGACGCGCTCGCCGCTGTCGCCGATCAGCGCGCCGCCGTCGACCGAACGGCGGCTCGGGTTCGTCCGGCTCGACATCTCCGACTTCCGCCGGATCCGCCGCACCCACGGCGGCACCGTCAACGACGTCGTACTGGCGGTCCTCGCCGGTGCGCTGCGCGAATGGATGATCAACCGCGGCCAGCGCGCCGACGACCGGGCGCTGCGGGCGCTCATCCCGGTCAGCCTGCGCGGCCGGTCCGCCGAGCAGCTCGGCGGCAACAAACTGTCCGGTTACCTCTGCGACCTGCCGGTCGGCCTCGACGACCCGGTGAAGCGGCTGCTGGCCGTCCAGCGCGAGATGGACCGGAACAAGGCCTTGGGCCCGGCGCGCGGCGCCGGCGCGTTCCCGTTGCTCGCCGACCGGATGCCGTCGATGCTGCACCGGCTCGGCACCAAGGCCGCCGGGCTGGCCGCGCCGCTGCTGTTTGACCTCGTGGTGACCACGGTGCCGGTGCCGCCGAACCGGCTCACCCTCGACGGGACGGGGCTCGAAGGGGTCTACCCGTTCGTGCCACTCGGGCCCCGGCAGGCGATCGGGATCGCGGTGGCGACCTACCGGGACTCCGTCCACATCGGACTGCAGGCGAACGGCGCGGCGGTCCCGGACGTGGGTTCGCTGCGGGACGCGGTACTCAAGTCGGCGGCGAGGTTGCTCGACACCGCGAGTTGAGGGGCAAGTCGACGTGGCGTGTGACCACGCGAGTTCCGCCTTCAAGCACGTGAGTTCCGCCTTCAAGCACGCGAGTGACGGGTGCCGTACCCCTCAAGAGCAGGGGTAAGTCAGGAAGCGTCAGCCGCGCAGCATCTCCGCGACCAGGAAGGCCAGCTCCAACGACTGCTGCGTGTTCAGGCGCGGGTCGCAGGCGGTCTCGTACCGGCCCGAAAGGTCCAGATCCGAGATTTCCTGCGCGCCGCCGAGGCATTCGGTGACGTCCTCGCCGGTCAGTTCAACGTGGATACCACCCGGGTAGGTGCCGAGTTTGCGGTGCACCTCGAAGAAGCCCTGGACCTCGTCGACGATCCGGTCGAAGTGCCGGGTCTTGTACCCGGTCGACGCCTCGTGGGTGTTGCCGTGCATCGGGTCGCACTGCCAGATGACCTTGTGCCCGGACGCCTCGACCTTCTCGACGATCGCGGGCAGCACCTCCCGGACCTTGCCGTTGCCCATGCGGGCGATCAGCGTCAGGCGGCCGGGCTCGTTGCGCGGGTCGAGGCGGCGGACGTACTCGACGGCCTGCTCAGGCGTGGTCGTCGGGCCGATCTTGAGGCCGATCGGGTTGGCCAGGAGTTCGGCGAAGGCGATGTGCGCGCCGTCGAGCTGCCGGGTCCGCTCGCCCACCCACAGGAAGTGCGAGGACAGGTTGTACAGCTTGGGGTTCGTCGCGTCCGCGCGGTCCATCCGCAGCATCGACCGCTCGTAGTCCAGCAGCAGTGCCTCGTGGCTGGCGAAGATCTCGGTGGACTGCAGCGAGGTGTCGGTGACGCCGCAGGCCGACATGAACCGCAGGCCGCGGTCGATCTCGGCGGCCAGCGCCTCGTACCGCTCGCTGGCGGGCGAGGACTTCACGAAGTCCTTGTTCCAGTCGTGCACCTGGTGCAGGTCGGCCATACCGGCGCCGGTGAGCGCGCGGACGAGGTTCATCGCGGCACCCGCGTTGGCGTAGGCGCGGATCATCCGGCCGGGGTCGGGCACCCGCAGTTCGGGTTTGGCGACGAGCGAGTTGATGATGTCGCCGCGGTACACCGGCAGGCCGAGCGCGTCGGTGGAGGCCGAACGCGGCTTCGCGTACTGGCCCGCGATGCGGCCGACCTTCACCACCGGGAGGCTCGCGCCGTAGGTGAGGACGACGGCCATCTGCAGCAGGGTGCGCAGGTTGGCGCGGATATGCGGTTCGGTGTTGGACTCGAACGTCTCCGCGCAGTCACCGCCCTGCAGCAGGAACGCCTCACCGCGGGCGACCATGGCGAGCCGGCCCGAGAGCCGGTCGATCTCGGCGGGGACGGTGATCGGCGGCACGCTTTCCAGCACGCCGCGT
Source organism: Amycolatopsis sp. NPDC051071 (assembly GCF_040682875.1). Taxonomy (NCBI): domain Bacteria; kingdom Bacillati; phylum Actinomycetota; class Actinomycetes; order Pseudonocardiales; family Pseudonocardiaceae; genus Amycolatopsis; species Amycolatopsis sp. NPDC051071. Next base: position 60,611 of record NZ_JBFBBY010000026.1, read on the forward strand.
ACGCGTTTCGCCAGCTCGGGGTCGGGCCACTCCGGCTGCTGCGCGGCGGGGCGGGAAAGCGCGTCGTCGAGCCGGTCACGCAGCCCGGGCGGCAGAGGAGGCAGTTCGGGGAGCGTGTCGACGGGAACGTCCACTGTCCAGTTCACGGTCGTTAGGATATGCCCGGCCGAAAGCCGCCCGTCCACCGGGACGAAGGTCCCAAAAGGTGGACGGGCGGCGGGACGTCAGGCTGCCTGCGCCTTGTTGTAGAGGTTCTGCACGTCCGCGCCGAAGTACGGGCCGAACATGTAGCCCGGCAGGAACGTGTAGCCGAAGCTGTTCACCGAAGCCTGGACACCGGCACCGGTCGCCTCACTGAAGTTGAGGAACCACGGACCGCCGCTCGAACCACCGGTCATGTCGCAGCTCATCCCGTGGTCCTTGGTCAGCAGGAAGTCGGTGATGGTGCTTCCGCTGCAATAGATCAGCTTCGTGCCGTCGTACGGCGCCGCCGCCGGGTAGCCGAACGTGTACATCGACTGGTTGCGTGCCTGGTTGAACGCGATCCCCTGCGCGCCGACGACGTCGGTCAGCTTCTGCCCGTTAAGCGGGTTGACCACGGCCGCGCCGACGTCGTAGTTCATGTCCTCGCTCGCTTCCCACTGCGGAGTGGTCAGCGTGCTCTTCGCGGCCCAGGTGCCGTACGGCGTGTTGCCGTTGTTGTAGCCGGGCGCGAAGGTCCAGTTGGTATGCCACGCGCCCTGGTATTTCACGCAGTGCCCAGCAGTGATCACGACGCTGCCGTTGGCGCTGGTGACCGCGTCACCGGAACACGACGCGTTCCGCCCGCCCATGGTGAAGAAGACCCGGCCGGCGGTCTGCACGATCTTGCCCGCGCCGGTCCACGCGCCGCCGCCGTTGGGGATGGCATGGATGACCGTGCTCTCCCCCTTCGCGACGTCCTTCGGCGAAAGGTTCGGAGCCTTGACCAGTTGTTCGATCGGGATCGCCGACCGCATCCGCTCGGGTGTCCAGTAGGCCGCGACAGCCTGGGCGCCGGTTGCGGCTTCGCGCTGGACCGGCGCGGCGTGAGCGGGACTCGCGACCGCGGTCAGCGCCGTCACCGCCAGCCCCAGGAGCGCCGCCAGGATCCCCGTCCGGGTAGCCGTCTTCTTCATGGGCGTACCACCTTCCACCGCCGGTGAAGTGCCGTGTTACTTGCCCGCCTTTCTGAAAGTATTTGTCTCACTACTGGGCGTACAAGCGGCCGTTCGGCCGCATCCGTGGTGGCGAATGGACCGTCCGGCCCTGGGTTCAGCCGATCAGGCCGGGCAGTGGGAATCGCCGCCGGGGAAGACGCCGTCCCGCAGATAACGGACGACGACGTCGTTGCCGCAGGCGTTGTCCTTGGTGAAGACGCCGTGCCCGCCGGCGTCAACCGTGACGAAGCTGGCCCGCCCGCCCAGTGCCGAACGCAGCTCCCTCGCCCCGATGAGCGGCGTCACCGGATCGCGGAGGTTCTGCACCAGGAGGATGTTCGCCGGGCCGCGGTCATCGACGCGCACCGGGCGTTCACCGCGTTCCACCGGCCAGAACGCGCACGGGGTGATGTTCGCGGCGGCGGGGCCGAACATCGGGTGCGTCACGCGGGCGCGTTCGACCGCCTTTTGGTAATAGCGAACGCTTTCCGGCCAATCGGAGTCGTTGCACAGCACTTGTAACTGGAGTGCGGCGTGGTTGTCGCCGTCGAGTGGCCCATCCTGTGCCTTCGCCGACGGAGCGGCCCATTGCGCGGCGAGGCCGGGGAAGTTCGCGTCGTCGTACAGTGCGGACCAGGTGGCGACCCGAATCGCCGAGCCGCGTTCCTCCGCCAGTTCGAGGAACTTCGCCGTCACCTCGGCTGGTGTGCGCCCGAGGTGGTAGACGTCGTCGCGTGCTGCCGCCCAGGCGGTGAAATCGCCGAACCGGTCGTCGAAACCATCCGCGAAGCGTTGGTGCGCTTGGACATCCAGCCCCTTCGGACCGATAAGGCTGTCCAGCACGATCCGATCCGTCTTGGCCGGGAACAGCGATGAGTAGACGGCGCCAAGGTAGCTCCCGTACGAGACGCCGTAGTACGAGATCTTCCGCTCCCCCAGCGCCTCGCGGATCCGGTCCATGTCGCGCGCGGTGTTGGCGGTGGTCATCCGCGGCAGGAGATCCGCGGTCTTCGACTCGGCGCATTGCCTGGCCACCAACCGGGATTTCGCCGCCTTCTCGGCGACGTCCCCCCGGCCTTCGGCGTACGGGCCGACGAGGATGAACCGCTGTTCCTCGGTCAGGTCGCACGTCACCGGCGTGCTGTAGGTGGTCCCGCGTGGATCGAAACCGATGACGTCGTAACTGTCGAGGAGGCCGGTGTGTCCCTGCCGCTGCGCGAGTTGCGCGGGCATCGCCAGGCCGGGGCTCCCGGGGCCACCGGGGTTCATCAGCAGCACGCCGCGACGCTTCGGCGAGGTGCTCGCCTTACGGGAAACGGTGAGTTCGATCTTTCGGCCGCCGGGATCGGCGTAGTCCAGTGGCACCTTGAGTTTCGCGCATTCGAGGCCCGCGGTCGGCGAGGGCGTCACGCCGTAGTCCGGACAGGGTGACGTCCAATGCGGCGCCGGTGCCGCTTCGGCGGTCGCCGGAACGGCTGCGGCGATTGGCAGGAAAGCCAGTATTGCCAGCGTCTTTCTCATGCGGCAGAGCTTGGCGCCCGCGGCGGCCCTACCGCGTCGCCCTCGGGACTGATCCCGGCCCTCCACCTTCGGGGGGGACCGGGATCAGACCACTACGAGCGGCAACGCCGTCGGGTGAACCGGCGCGGGAAGGTCCGAAGCACCGGTGAGGTACGCGTCGACGGCGCTCGCCACCGAACGGCCTTCCGCGATCGCCCACACCACCAGCGAGGCACCGCGGTGCGCGTCACCGCAGACGAACACGCCGGGCGACTCGGTCTGCCAGTCCGCGCCGCACGAGAGCGTGCCGCGTTTGGTCAGCGACAGCCCGAGCCCGTCCAGCAGCGGCATCTGCTCGACACCCTCGAACCCGATCGCCAGCAGTACGAGATCGGCGGGCACTTCCTCGATCTCGTCGTTGACCGGGATGACCATGCGCTTGCCGGTCTCGGGATCCTTGACCACGCGAACCTGCTGTAGCTCGACGGCGCGCACGGCGCCGTTCTCGTCGCCGACGAAGCGCTTGACCGCGACCGCGAACTTGCGCTCGCCCGCCTCTTCGTGCGCCGGATAGGTGCGCAGGATGTACGGCCAGGTCGGCCACGGCGAACGCTCGTCGTCCCTGGTGGACGGTGGCGTCGGGTACTGGTCCAGCTGCGTCACCGAAAGCGCGCCTTGGCGGGTCGCGGTGCCGTACGAGTCGGCGCCGGTGTCGCCGCCGCCGATGATGACGACGTGCTTGCCATCGGCGTCGACCGCGGACGGTCCGTCGCCCTCGACGTACTTGTTGGCCGGGACAAGGTGCTCCATCGCCAGATGGATCCCGGACAGCTCGCGGCCGGGCGTGGTCGTGTCGTCGCGGCCGCGCAGTGCGCCCACGGCGAGCACCACCGCGTCGTAGGTGGCCCGCAGTTCCTCGACGGTCAGGTCGACGCCGACCTCGCAGCCGGTGACGAACTTCGTTCCCTCGTTGCGAAGCTGTGCGAGCCGCCGGTCGAGGACCTTCTTCTCCATCTTGAACTCGGGGATGCCGTACCGCAGCAGGCCGCCGAGCCGGTCGTCCCGTTCGAAGACGGTCACCTCGTGGCCGGCGCGGGTCAGCTGCTGCGCGGCGGCGAGCCCGGCCGGGCCGGAGCCGACGACGGCGACTCGCTGGCCCGAGGAGACCTCCGAGATCTGCGGCTGCACGTAGCCCGCTTCCCAGGACTGGTCGGCGATCGCCTGCTCGACCCGCTTGATCGCCACCGGCCCGCCGGACAGCGGCGAGACCGACAGGACGCAGCCCGCCTCGCACGGCGCGGGGCACAGCTTCCCGGTGAATTCGGGGAAGTTGTTGGTCGCGTGGAGCCGGTCGCTCGCCGCGGCCCAGTCACCGCGGCGCACCAGGTCGTTCCACTCCGGGATCAGGTTGCCCAGCGGGCAACCGGAACCACCGGAATGACAGAACGGGATGCCACAGTCCATGCACCGTGAAGCCTGCTTGCGCACCTTTTCGTTGCGCTCGCCGGGTTCGACGTCGGCGTACACCTCGCCCCAAGTGGCGAGACGGTCCTCTTTGGACTTCTTCTTCGGCTCTTCGCGATCGTAGGTCAGGAAACCCGTCGGATCAGCCACGAGCGGCCTCCATGATCGCTTCGTCGACGTCGCGGCCCGCGGCACGCGCCGCCTTCGCCGCGTCAAGGACACGCTGGTAGTCGCGGGGCATCACCTTGGTGAACGCCGCCGAGCGACGCGGCCAGTCGCCGAGCAGCGACGCGGCCACGGCCGAACGTGTGAGGTCGTAGTGCTTCTGCACGGTCTTCTTGAGCCAGGCGAGATCCTCGGCCTTGGGCTGCTGGAGGTCCACCATCTCCTGGTTGACCCGGCCGCGGTCGAGGTCGAGCACGTAGGCCTCGCCGCCGGACATACCCGCCGCGAGGTTGCGCCCGGTCGGGCCGAGCACCACGGCCTGCCCGCCGGTCATGTACTCGAAAGCGTGGTCGCCGACTCCCTCGGCGACCACCACGGCGCCGGAGTTGCGTACGCAGAACCGTTCGCCGACCTGGCCACGCAGGAACATCTCCCCGCCGGTGGCCCCGTAGGCGAGGGTGTTCCCGGCGATGGTCTGGCCCTCCGCCGCGAACTTCGCGTCCGGATGCGGGCGCACGATGATTCGCCCGCCCGAAAGACCCTTGCCGACGTAGTCGTTCGCGTCACCGACCATGTCGAGGGTGATGCCACGCGGCAGGAAAGCGCCAAGCGACTGCCCGGCGGAACCGGTCAGCAGCACGTGGATCGTGTCCTCGGGCAGGCCCTCGCCGCCGTAGCGACGAGTGATCTCGGACCCGAGCAGGGTGCCGACGGTCCGGTTCACGTTTCGCACCGGCAGTTCGATCCGCACCCGGTGCGCGTCCTCCAGCGCCGCCTCGGCGAGCTGGATCAGCGTCCGGTCGAGCGCGTGCTCCAGGCCGTGGTCCTGCGCCCGCGTTCGCCGCTTCGCGCCGCCGTAGGGGGTCTCGGTGGGCATCTCGAAGATCGGCGAGAGGTCGAGCCCGGACGCCTTCCAGTGCTCGATCGCCTTGTCGGTGTCGAGGATCTCGGCGTGGCCGATCGCCTCGTCGAGAGTGCGGAAACCGAGTGCCGCCAACGTTTCGCGGACTTCTTCGGCGACGAACCGGAAGTAGTTGACGACGTGGTCGGCCTGTCCGGTGTAGCGCTTGCGCAGTTCCGGGCTCTGGGTCGCGACACCGACCGGACAGGTGTCGAGATGGCAGACGCGCATCATGACACAGCCCTCGACGATCAGCGGCGCCGTCGCGAAGCCGTACTCCTCCGCGCCGAGCAGCGCGGCGATGACGACGTCCTTGCCGGTCTTCATCGCACCGTCGACCTGCACGGTGATCCGGTCACGCAAACCGTTGAGCAGCAACGTCTGCTGTGTTTCGGCGAGCCCGATCTCCCACGGCGTCCCCGCGTGTTTGAGCGAGTTCATCGGGGAGGCGCCGGTGCCGCCGTCGTGCCCGGAGATCAGCACGACGTCGGCGTGTGCCTTCGATACCCCCGCCGCGACCGTGCCGACGCCGAGCGAGGACACCAGCTTCACGTGGATGCGGGCGTTTTCGTTGGCGTTCTTGAGGTCGTGGATCAGCTGGGCCAGATCCTCGATCGAGTAGATGTCGTGGTGTGGCGGCGGCGAAATGAGCCCGACGCCCGGGGTGGAATGCCGCGTGCGGGCAATCCACGGGTAGACCTTGTTCGGCGGCAATTGCCCGCCCTCGCCCGGCTTCGCGCCCTGCGCCATCTTGATCTGGATGTCGTCGGCGTTGACCAGGTATTCGCTGGTGACACCGAACCGGCCGCTCGCGACCTGCTTGATCGCACTGCGCCGCTCCGGGTCGTACAGGCGCTCGGGGTCTTCGCCGCCCTCGCCGGTGTTGGACCGGCCGCCGATACGGTTCATCGCGATGGCGAGGGTTTCGTGCGCCTCGGCCGAGATCGAGCCATAGGACATCGCGCCGGTGTTGAAGCGTTTGAAGATCGCCTCGACGGGCTCGACCTCGTCCAGCGGGACGGGCTCGCGCGCGCCCTCGCGGAAGGCGAACAGCCCGCGCAGCGCGCCGCCCTGGCGGTAGAGGCGGTGTACCTCGTCGGAGTACTGCTTGTACACCTCTTCGCGGCCGGTCTTCGTCGCGTGTTGCAACAGGAAGACGGTCTCCGGGGTGAACAGGTGCAGCTCACCCTCGCGGCGGTACGCGTACTCACCGCCGGTTTCGAGTCCACGATGGACCCGGTCGGTCGGGTTGTCCGGGTACGCGCGGCGGTGGCGTGTGGCGACCTCTTCGGCGAGCACGCCCAGGCCGACACCGCCGAGTTTCGACGACGTCCCGGTGAAGTACTCGTCGAGCAGATCCTGGCTCAACCCGAACGATTCGAACACCTGCGCCGCGGTGTACGCGCCGACGGTGGAGATGCCCATCTTCGACATGATCTTCAGGACACCCTTGACGAGTGCCTTGACGTAGTTCTGGATCGCCTTGGCAGGCTCGATACCGGTGACGGCACCGGTCGAGATCATGTCCTCGATGGTCTCGAAGGCCAGGTACGGGTTCACCGCCGCGGCGCCGTAGCCGAGCAGCACCGCGATGTGGTGGACCTCGCGGGCGTCACCGGTCTCGACGACCAGCGCGACCCGGAGCCTTTCCTTGGTGCGCACCAGATGATGGTGCACCGCCGACACCAGCAGCAGCGACGGGATCGGCGCCATGCGGTGATCGGAATCGCGGTCGGACAGCACGAGTGTGCGCGCACCGGCCGCGATCGCCTCGGAGGCCTCGCGCCGGACCCGCTCGATGGCGGACGCCAGCGCGTCTGCGCCACCGTCCACTTCGTACAGTCCGGAAAGGACACTGCACGCGAAGCCGGGAAGGTCGCCGTCGTCGTTGATGTGGATCAGCTTGGCGAGTTCGTCGTTGTCGATCACCGGATACGGCAGCTGCACGTGGCGGCAGGACGCGGGGCCGGGGGCGAGCAGGTTCCGCTCGGGGCCCATGATCCGGCTCATCGACGTGACGAGCTCTTCGCGGATGGCGTCCAGCGGCGGGTTGGTGACCTGCGCGAAATTCTGCTTGAAGTAGTCGTAAAGCAGCCGGGAACGCTTGGACAGCACCGCCGGTGGGGTGTCGGAGCCCATCGAGCCGATCGGCTCCATCCCCTTGACCACCATCGGCGCGAGGAGGATCTTCAGCTCTTCTTCGGTGTAGCCGAAGGAAAGCTGCCGCCGCAGCACGGAGTCGTGGCTTTGGACGATGTGGTCGCGGTCGGGCAGGTCGGCGATCTGCAGCAGACCCGCGTGCAGCCAGCCCTCGTACGGGAGTTCCTTGGCCAGCTCCGACTTGACCTCTTCGTCGTCGACGATCCGGCCCGCCTCGGTGTCCACCAGGAACATGCGGCCGGGTTTGAGGCGGCCCTTGGCCACGACGTCCGCGGGGGCGACGTCGAGGACACCCGCCTCACTGGCCAGCACGACCCGGTCGTCGGCGGTACGCCACCATCGGGCGGGGCGCAGGCCGTTGCGGTCCAGCACCGCGCCGACGAGCGTGCCATCGGTGAAGGTGACACAGGCCGGGCCGTCCCACGGCTCCATCAGACTGGCGTGGAACTGGTAGAACGCACGACGCTGTGCGTTCATCCCGGCGTGGTTCTCCCACGCCTCGGGGATCATCATCAGCACCGCGTGCGGCAACGGCCGCCCGCCGAGGTGCAGCAGCTCCAGCACCTCGTCGAAGGAGGCGGAGTCCGACGCGTCGGCCGAGCAGATCGGGTACAGCCGGGTGAGGTCGCCGGGGATGAGGTCCGATTCGAGCAGCGCCTCACGGGCGCGCATGCGGTTGCGGTTGCCCCGGATAGTGTTGATCTCGCCGTTGTGCGCGACGAACCGGAACGGATGCGCCAGCGGCCACGACGGGAAGGTGTTGGTGGAGAACCGGGAGTGCACGAGCGCGATGGCGCTGATGAGCCGGGTGTCGGTCAGATCGGTGAAGAAGAGCGGGAGCTGCCCGGGGGTCAGCATTCCCTTGTAGACGATCGTCCGTGAGGACAGACTGGGAAAGTACGTCCCGCATCCACTGGGCACGCTCTCGTTCTCGACTCGCTTGCGCAGACAGAACGCGAGACGGTCCAGTTCGAGGCCACCCGGACGTCGTCCGCCGGTTTCCGGCGCGGCGACGAACAGCATCGCGAAATGCGGCATCACCGAACGCGCCGTCGGGCCGATACCGGCTCGGTCGGCGTCGACCGGGACCTCGCGCCAGCCGAGGACGTCGAGGCCCTCTTCGGTGGCGATCCGTTCGATCAGGGCGACGGCCTTGCCGCGCTCCTCGGCGTCGGAGGGCAGGAAACCGATCCCGGTCGCGTAGGTCTGGTGACCGTCGGCGTCCGCCTCGGGCAGGGTGAAAGCCACTTCCGCGCGCAGCAGCCCGTCGGGCAGTTGCACCAGGATGCCCGCGCCGTCGCCACTGGTGGGTTCCGCGCCGGCGGCGCCCCGGTGGTCGAGGTTCGTCAGCGCCGACAGTCCGTCGGTGACGATGCCGTGCGAGCGCCGCCCGCGGACGTCGGCCACCATGGCCACACCGCAGGAGTCCTGTTCGGATTCGGGATCGTAAAGACCCTGTTTGCCGGGAATGGCGGAGAAGATCATGAAGGGACCTCCTTCGTCGTCTGTGCTCAGCGGCCGGGCAGGCCGGCCGGGGGAATGCGCACGGGACGACGATGGCCCGTTCGTTAGCGCGACTTTAACACCTGGGAAACAGGGCGGCATCAGTTCGAAGGGCGCGGAAGCCCGCCGATGGGTAACGATCTGGATGCCCGGAACGACGCAGTTCCTGATGGGGTCGCGGTAGTTCGTTCCGCTAAGTATATGTCCTGTTCCGGGATGTCAAGAGGCTCGGTGAGGCGACCCTGGTCACTCCGGCCCACCCTCGCAGTCCGAACGACTGCTCCGTCCGGCGCAATTCGGTCCTTTACGACAACCTTACGCACCCCCTCGATCGACAATCCGGGTGGAACCATCTCTTCTCCTGGGGGGCGTCATGATCAAGTTCGTCCGAAGATCCGTCGTGCTCGGAGCCACCGCGGTCGTGTTCTCCGCATTGCTCACGGCCACACCCGCGATGGCGACGCCGGAGATCGCCGCGTCCGCGTCCGGTGTCCACAGTGACGTGTCGGCGCCAATGAAGACCTTCACCGGCAACGGGAAGGACGTCCCGGTCGGAGCGTGGACGGACCGCGGGTTCCACTCGTCGAAGGCCTACTTCACCTTCGACCTGCGCCCTTACCGCGGCGCCAAAGTCGGCTCCGCCTCGGCATACGCGACCGAGACCGCGGCGAACGACTGCACGAAACCGCGTGCGACCGAACTGTGGGTCACCGACGCGGCGCCGTCGCCGACCTGGGCGCGTCAGCCGAAGGAGCGGACCAAACTCCCCGGCCCGGGCGCACTGGGCGACTGCCTGTGGTACCGCGTCGAATGGGACGCGACGAGAGCCGTGTCGGCCGCGGTCGCCGACGGGAAGGACTCGATCACCTTTGCCCTGCGAATGCCGGACCACCGGCAATTCGACCCGGCCTACGGCAGACGCGTCGAGAACCGCCTGCACCTCGACGTCGACTACAATCGGCCACCGGACGCCCCGACCGGCCTGAACGTCGGCCTGAAACCCTGTGGCGCGGAGCCGGTGTACACAGCGGACAACCCCGTCGAGGTCAGCGGCCTTGTCCGCGACCCCGACCGAACACGGGTCTCCGGGAAAGTAGCGGTCTGGCCAGCCGACGAACCCGCGAACCGGCGGGAACTGGGCCCCGACACCGCGACTCCGTCGCCGCACGGCGCCCGGCTCTGGCTCCCGGCCGATTTCATCACCGAAGGCCGGGTTTACCAGTGGACCATGCAGGGCGTCGACGACGAACTGACCGGCCCTGTCAGCGCGCCGTGCTCCTTCATCGTCGACCGGGTGCGCCCGTCGACCGAGCCCGCGGTGACGTCGACGGACTACCCGGGCGACAGTGAACGCCATGGCGCCGTTGGCATTCCCGGCAAGTTCACGATCGATGCCAAGGGCGATCAGGACATCGTCGGCTTCAGCACCAGCAGCGGTTACGTCCCGGCGGACCGTCCCGGCGGCGTGGCGACCGTCAGCTACTCGCCGAAGCGTGAATTCGACGCCTTCAGCGCCTGGGGCACCGACCGAGCGGGCAATATCGGTCCCGGCGTTCACTACGGCTTCGTGGCCACGCCGTCGCAGCCGGGCGTCACCTTCGATGCCAAGGCGGTCGTCGTGGGCAGGCCGCTCCGGCTCGACTTCACACCGGGCGCGATGCCCGGCGTCGTCGAGTACGTCTACGACTTCGGCTGGACCGGTGAGGTCGTGGTCCCGGCAGGGCCGGATGGCCAAGCGACGGCAACGGTGATCCCGAGGGAGCCGTGGACCTACCTGGTCGTGTCGGGCCGCACCCGTGAAGGCTGGACCTCCGAGCGCTGGGAGGGGCCTGTGGAGCAGAACAGCACCCCCACGGTCACCAGTTCCACCTATCCGCCGGACCAGCCAGGTGGCGGGGTCGGTGTTCCGGGTGAATTCGTCTTCTCCTCAACCCTGCCGGGCGTCACCGGCTTCTCCTACACAGTGGACAACGGCGCGCCCCAGTCGGTCGCCGCCACCGACGGGGCCGCGACGATCTCGTACACCCCGGCCACCGCCGGCCCGCACGAGATCGAGGTACGGGCGATCCTCGCCGACGGCAACTTCGGCGACCCGCGGCGGTACACGTTCATCGTGAACGGCTAGCAACCGCCGGTCCCGCTTCCCCTGCGAAGCGGGGCCGGCGACCGCGATTGGGCTGGCGACCGCGATGCGGCTGGTGAACGCGATCCCGGCGGTGGTCGCGGTCCCGGCGGTGGTCGCGGTCCCGGCGGTGGTCGCGGTCCCGGCGGTGGTCGCGGTCCCGGCGGTGGTCGCGGCTCCCGGCGGTGGTCGCGGCTCCGGCGGTGGTCGCGGCTTCGCCGGGGCTGCTGACCGCGCTGGACTTGCCTTGGGTGACGGGGCGGGGCCTGGTTTCTCCCTGACGTATGTCATGAGGGGTCCCCATAGGACGAAATTTGTCCTATGGGGCGGCTTCATCGCGCGA
>NZ_JBFBBY010000027.1:0-68558 GCF_040682875.1 Amycolatopsis sp. NPDC051071
GCCGCGTTTGGTCATCAACGACCCAAAACACTCACGACCCCCGCACGTCCGAAATCAGTTCCGCGGCCGCCGCGAACGGGTCGATCGTCCGCGCCACCACGCGTTCGGCCAGGTCGGCGAGCCGGTCACCGTGGCGCAGGTCGACGATCTCCGCACGCAGCCGCCCGACGGCGATCGCCTCGACCTCGTCCCGCGCCCGTGCCGCACGGCGCCGGGGCAGTTCATCCCGTTCGACCAGCCAATCGTGGTGTTCGGCCAGCGCGCGGACGACGTCTTCGACGCCCTCACCGCGTGAGGCCACCGTTCGCACGATCGGCTGACGCCAGCTCGGGCCGCGAATCTCCCGGCGTACCAAGGAGATCATCTGTTTGAGATCGTGGACCGTCGCGTCGGCGCCCTCGCGGTCGGCCTTGTTGACCACGAACACATCCGCGATCTCCAGTACGCCTGCCTTCGCCGCCTGGATCCCGTCGCCCATTCCGGGTGCGAGCAGGACCACGGTGGTGTCGGCCAGTTTCACGACGTCCACTTCGGACTGGCCGACGCCGACGGTCTCGATCAGCACGACGTCGAATCCGGCCGCGTCGAGTACGCGGACAGCCTGCGGCGTCGCCCACGACAGGCCGCCGAGATGCCCCCGGGTGGCCATCGAGCGGATGAACACGCCGGGATCGGTGGCATGTTCGGTCATCCGGATCCGGTCGCCGAGCAACGCGCCGCCGGAAAACGGCGACGACGGGTCGATCGCCAGCACCCCGACCCGCGAACCCTCCGCCCGCAACGCCGTGAGCAGCGCGGACGTCGATGTCGACTTACCGACACCGGGTGGTCCGGTCAGGCCGATGACCCGCGCTTTGCCCGTGTGCGGCGTCAGCTTCGCCGCGACCTCGGGCAACCGCGGATGGGCGTCCTCGACCATGGACAGCAACCGGGCGATCGCGCGGGGAACGCCGTCCCGCGCGCGACCGACCAGTTCGTCGATGTCCAGCTGTACCGGCAAAGGCTTTACGGGACGCGGAACAGGAGCGCGTCGCCCTGGCCACCGCCACCGCAGAGCGCGGCGGCACCGAGGCCACCACCGCGACGGCGGAGCTCGTGGATCAGGTGCACGGCCAGCCGCGCACCAGAAGCGCCGATCGGGTGACCGAGCGCGATGGCGCCGCCGTCGACGTTGACCTTGTCCGCACCGACGCCGAGCTTGTCACTGGAAACCAGGCCGACCGCCGCGAACGCCTCGTTGATCTCGATGAGGTCGAGCGCGTCGACGCTCAGCTTCTCCTTGGCCAGCGCGGCCAGGATCGCGTTCGACGGCTGCTCGTGCAGGCTGGCGTCCGGACCGGAGACCACGCCGTGCGCGCCGATCTCGGCGAGCGCGGTGAGCCCGAGTTCCTCGGCCTTCGCCTTGCTGGCCACGATGACCGCGGCGGCGCCGTCGGAGATCTGCGACGCCGAACCGGCGGTGATGGTGCCGTCGGAGGCGAAGGCCGGGCGCAGCTTCGCGAGGCTCCCGGCGGTGGTGTCGGCGCGAACGCCTTCGTCCTTGGAGAACACGACCGGGTCACCCTTGCGCTGCGGGATCGACACCGGCGCGATTTCGGCGTCGAAGCGGCCCTCCGCGATGGCGGCGGCGGCGCGCTGATGCGAAAGCGCGGAGAACTCGTCCTGCTGCTCACGGGTGATGCCGTAACGGCTGTTGTACTTCTCCGTCGACGCGCCCATCGCGACCTGGTCGAAGGCGCAGAACAGGCCGTCGTAAGCCATATGGTCGACGAGCGTGGTGTCGCCGTACTTGAAACCGGCGCGCGACTTCGGCAGCAGATGCGGTGCCTGGGTCATCGACTCCTGGCCACCCGCGACGATCAGGTCGAACTCACCCGCGCGGATGAGCTGGTCGGCGAGCGCGATGGCGTCAAGACCCGAGAGGCAGACCTTGTTGATGGTCAGCGCGGGGACGGTCATCGGGATACCACCGGCGACCGCGGCCTGGCGGGCCGGGATCTGGCCGGCGCCGGCGGTGAGCACCTGGCCCATAATCGTGTACTGGACCGCGTCCGGGGAGACACCGGCCTGTTCGAGCGCCGCCTTGATCGCGAATCCGCCCAGTTGCGCACCCGAGAAATCCTTCAACGAACCGAGCAAACGCCCGATCGGCGTACGGGCGGCACCCAGGATCACGGAACCGGACACGGCGTCCTCCAAGCATCGGCGCAAGGGCAAAAGGGGTCTTCGCGACCATACCCGGGGCACGGCCCTCTTGATGGAGCCAGTGTGAGGCGGCGCACGCCGGTTCCCCCGCCCGCGCACTTATTCTGCTCTGCATGAACCAGGCGCTGAAACCGTTCGTGACGGCCATCGACCACGTCGGCATCGCGGTCCCCGACCTCGACGCCGCGATCGCCTTCCACGCCGAGCATTTCGGCTTGGAGGTGGCGCACGAGGAGATCAACGAGGAGCAGGGCGTCCGCGAAGCGATGTTGCGCGCGCCGGGCACCGCCGGCACCGAGACCGCGATCCAGCTCCTCGCGCCGCTGCGCGACGACTCCGCGATCGGCAAGTTCCTCGCCAAGGGCGGCCCCGGGCTGCAGCAGCTCGCGTACCGAGTGTCCGATGTGGACGCCGCCGCGGCCGCCCTGCGCGCGCAGGGCCTCCGCTTGCTCTACGACGAGGCCAAACGCGGTACTTCCAACAGCCGGGTGAACTTCGTGCATCCCAAGGACGCCGGTGGCGTGCTCGTGGAATTGGTCGAGCCCGCGAAGGACGGTCACTGACGGCGCGTCAGTGCCGCCGCGATGAAGGCGACCTCGCGATCGATCTCCGCGGGGTCCCCGTCTTCGTTGTGCCGCGCCGTCGCGTGCCGGTGGCTGACCGCCCGCGCGAGCAGCCCGGACGCCGAATCGACGTCGGCGACCGCGAGTTTGCCGCCGGTCGCGGCGACGATCACCGCCTTCACCTGGCGGACGAGTTGCTGGAACCGTTCGGCCAGCGCGTCGCGGACCGCGCGATGCGTGTCGGCCTCGCGCCACAGCAGGTGTGACAACGCCAGCGAGCGGTTGAACCGCCTGTCGAGTTCCCCGACGAGGCCACGCAGGCTGCCCGCGAGATCGCCGGGGACCACCACGACGGCCGGTTCGATCCGGGCGTCCGGCAGTTCCGCGATCAGCGCGGCCAGCAGATCCGACTTACGCCGGAAGTAGTAGTGCACCAGGCCTTTGGGGACGCCGGCCTGCTCCGCGATCCGCGACGTCGGGGTGGCGTCGAAACCGGATTCGGCGAACAGCGCCTCCGCGGCTCGCAGGATGCGCTGTTTCGCCGAATCCTCTTTCACGCGGTCTCCTCCGGGTCAGTGCTGGCCCGCCGTCTTGTGCGTCGCCTGCGCGATCGGCATCGCGGCCGCCCCGGCCACCACGGTCAGGACACCACCGATCCAAGCGGTCCAGGACGCGCCCATGAAGTCGGCGTATCCCATCACCCATGGCGAAATGAACAGAAGCGCGCCCAGGACGATCTGGATGCCTTCGCCGTAGACCATGCCAGGCATCGCGAGCGACGCGAGGCCGTCGAGGGCGATCAGTGCGCCGAGGACGACCAGCGTCCACAGGGCGGTGCTGTCCGTGGTCATCCATAGGGGTGAAACCGCGACGACGATGCCGAGGACCACCTCCGCCCAGTCATGGGGACGGGTCCAAGGGCGCGTCGTGGGTTCGTTCATGCGTGCTCACCTCCGAAAATCGGCTGAACCTGCAGGTCGGAGAGATCTCCACGGTCGATGATCCGCTTGGTTGGCCGGCCGGTCAAGACCCGTCGATAACACTTCGGGATGTGTACGTGGCCCACGTCTCCTACAGTTGTGGACCTGGTTACCCGTGAGTAATTTGGGCGAACCACTCGTTGCCGGTGAGGCCACATCAGCGCAGTGCGCCAACGCCGTCCCCACTCGCGGAGGTTCCGATGACGCAGCTCGGCGAAATCCAGCAGGCCATTCTGAACGATGACCTCGGCGCCGTGGCGTCGCTCGACGTGCCGGAGACCTACCGCGGGGTGACCGTGCACAAGGACGAGGCCGACATGTTCCACGGCCTCGAAAGCCGGGACAAGGATCCGCGCGAGTCACTGCACGTGGACGACGTCCCCACGCCCGAATTGGGCCCGGGTGAGGCGCTGGTCGCGGTCATGGCGAGCGCGATCAACTACAACACCGTCTGGACCTCGATCTTCGAACCGGTCTCGACCTTCAAGTTCCTGGAGCGCTACGGACGGCTCTCACCGCTGTCGAAACGCCATGACCTGCCCTATCACGTCGTCGGCTCGGATCTGTCCGGCGTCGTGCTGCGCACCGGCCCTGGTGTGCACAACTGGAAGCCGGGCGACGAGGTCGTCGCGCACTGCCTCAACGTGGAACTCGAAGGCCCGGACGGGCACAACGACACGATGCTCGACACCGAGCAGCGGATCTGGGGCTTCGAAACGAACTTCGGCGGACTCGCCGAGATCGCGCTGGTCAAGGCAAACCAGCTGATGCCGAAGCCGGGCCACCTCACCTGGGAAGAGGCCGCGTCCCCCGGACTGGTCAATTCGACGGCGTACCGGCAGCTCGTCTCGCGCAACGGCGCGGACATGAAGCAGGGCGACGTCGTGCTGATCTGGGGCGCTTCGGGCGGCCTCGGCTCCTACGCGACGCAGTACGCGCTCAACGGCGGCGCGATCCCGGTGTGCGTGGTCTCCAGTCCCGAAAAGGCGGAGATCTGCCGGAAGCTGGGTGCGGAGCTGATCATCGACCGCAACGCGGAGGGCTACAAGTTCTGGAAGGACGAGCACAACCAGGACCCGAAGGAATGGCAGCGGTTCGGCAAAAAGATCCGAGAGCTGACCGGCGGCGAGGACCCGGACATCGTCTTCGAGCACCCGGGCCGGGAGACCTTCGGCGCCTCGGTCTACGCGGCACGCAAGGGCGGCACGATCGTCACGTGCGCGTCGACGTCCGGGTTCATGCACTCCTACGACAACCGCTACCTGTGGATGAACCTGAAGCGGATCATCGGCAGCCACTTCGCGAACTACCGCGAATCGTGGGAGGCGAACCGGCTGATTTCGAAAGGTCTGATCCACCCGACGCTGTCGAAGACCTACTCGCTGGAAGACACCGGCCAGGCCGCGCTGGACGTGCACCGCAACGCCCATCAGGGCAAGGTCGGCGTGCTCGCCCTTGCGCCGGAAGAAGGTCTGGGTGTCCGGAACCACGAACTGCGGGCGAAGCACATCGACGGGATCAACGCGTTCAGGAACGTTTAGCGCGCCAGAACGCACTTTCGTCGCGTGTTCCGTGGGTGCTCACCCTTCCGTGACTCCAGCTCGACTACGGTAGAGGGATGAGCCTTGGCGAGGAACGGGAGCTAGTGCCGCTGGGAGCCGGCTTCGACGTGGCGAAGCGCGGTTACAGCCGTGTGCAGGTCGACGAACATCTCGAACGGCTTGACGCCGATCTGAAGATGCTCACCGCCGATCGCGATGCCGCCATCGGACAGGCGGGCGACCTGGCACGGCAGCTGGAGATCGCGCGCGGCGAGATCGCGGACCTGCGTGGTCAGGTCGACAGGCTGGCCCAGCCGCCGACGAGCGTCGAGGGTCTTTCCGAGCGCCTGCAGCGCATGCTGCGGCTGGCGCAGGACGAGGCCGCCGACACCAAGGCGCGTGCCGAAGCCGAAGCCGGGCACATCCGTGCCAAGGCGGAGACCGACGCGAGCGCCATGCGTGCCCGCTACGAGCAGCTGCTGAACGAGCTCGACCTCCGCCGCAAGGAGATGGAGGCCGAGCACCGGGGCGTACTGGAGACGGCACGCGCCGAGGCCAAGGACATCACCGACAAGGCGAAGGCCGAACGCGACAAGCTCGACGCCGAGTCGCAGCAGCGCCGCACCCAGGTCGAAGAGGACTTCGAGATCGCGATGGCCTCGCGGCGCACCGAGGCCATGCACGCGCTGGCCGAACAGGAAGCCGCGAGCAAGGCCGAGGCCGCCCGCCGGGTCCGCGAGGCCACCGAGGACGCCGCCACGATCCGGGCGAAGGTTCTCGAAGAGGAGACGACGGCCAAGGCCGACATCGAGCGCCGTCAGCGGGAATCCGTCGCCGACGCCAACAAGCGCAAGCAGGACTCGATCACCGAGGCCAACGCCCGGCTCGCCGAGGCGGCCGACGAGGCACGCCGCCGCGTCCGGCAGGCCACCGAGGAGTCCAACCGGCGGATCACGCAGGCCACCGAACGGGTCGAAGCACTCCGCAAGGTGCGCGCCAGCCTGGCCGAGCAGGTCCGCACCGCGAGGACCGCACTCGGCGAGGCAACCCACGTGCTCGGCGACGAACCGCATGTCCCGGCGGATCTGAAGGCCAAGCCGTCGCCCGACGCGGAGGCCACCGTGCAGCTCCGGACGGCCGATGTGCCGAAGGCCACATCCGGCGCGAAGCCTTCACCCCGACCTGCGGCAGCGCGGAAACCGACTGGCGAGTAACCTTCTCACCCGACCGAGCTCACGACGGCCTGCGGGTCCGTCGGCGAGCGGTTATCGTCGCTGCTCGCACGCGGGTGCGGCAGACAGATCGGTGGAGGTTGCGGATGGCTGCATATCGGACCGTGGTCGTGGGCACGGACGGCTCGGATTCCTCGTTCGCCGCGGTCGACCGGGCGGCGGGTGTCGCCGGCGACTCCGGAGCGACCCTGGTCGTCGTGTGCGCCTACTACCCAGCCAACAAGGGCGACGTGGAGAAGGCGCAGGACATCCTCGGTGACGAGGCGTACCAGGTCGTGGGCTCGGCACCGGCCGAGGACACCCTGCTGTCCGCCCGGGACCGGGCCGCCAAGGCCGGCGCGAAGAACATCGAGACCACCGCCGTCGTCGGCGACCCCGTCGACGCACTGCGCAAGGTCGTCGCCGACCGCTCCGCGGACCTGCTGGTGGTCGGTAACCGCGGCCTGAACACGCTCGCGGGCCGCATCCTGGGTTCCGTGCCGTCCGAGGTCGCGCGGAAGTCCGGGGTGGACGTGCTCATCGTTCACACCACGTAATGGCCGATTCCGGCGAGCCCGCGCCCGACGCGCTTCAGCAGCGTCTCGAACGGATCTTGCTCGGCGGCAGACGCAAGTACACCCGGCTCGAAGTCGCCGAGAAGGCAGGCGTTCCCGAAGAACGCTCTCGGCGGCTTTGGCGTGCGCTGGGCTTCGCGACCGTCGACGACGACGAGGTCGTCTTCACCGACGCCGACATCGACGCGATCCGCACCGCCGACCAGCTGATGAACTCGGGCCTGATCGACCCGAGCATCGAGCTGGCGGTGACACGCGCGCTGGGCCAGCACCTTTCGCGGCTCGCGGAATGGCAGGTCCACATGCTGTGGACGATGATCACCGAGAACAAGGACATCGGCACCAGCGAACGCCAGATCGCGCGGCTCGTCGACCGGCTGCTGCCGGAACTGGAGAACGTGCAGAACTTCGTCTGGCGGCGGCACCTCGCGGCCTACGCCGGACGGGCGTTCGCGTCCCCGGACGAAGACCTGGAGGCCAGAACCGAGGTCGTCGGGTTCGTGGACATGGTCGGCTACACCCGCCTGACCAGGCAAATCGGCGAAGACGAGCTGAGTGCCGTCCTCGATCGCTTCGAATCCGTCGCCACCGAAGTGGTCGCCGAGCAGCACGGGCGGATCGTGAAAATGATCGGTGACGAGGTCCTGTTCGTCGCCGACTCCGCCGTCGACGGCGCCGAGATCGCGCTGGCCCTGTCCGAACGCGCCGGCGTCGACGAAACCCTGCCCGGCGTGCGTGCCGGCCTCGCGTCGGGGCGGATCCTGAGCCGGTTCGGCGACGTCTACGGCTCGGTCGTGAACCTCGCCGCCCGCCTCACCTCGACCGCCCGGCCAGGCACCATCCTGATCGACAAGGAACTCGCCACCGAACTCTCTTCATTCGCCGAGTACGAGGTGCGGACCAGACGGCCGGTGTCGGTGCGCGGGTACAACCGCCTACGCCCTTCCTCGCTGCGTCGGGCGCGAGACCGGCCTTCGGGCATGTTCGCTTCTTCGCAGCAGTTGGCCGCGGAGATGCTGGGGCTGGCGCCTGAGGCCGCTTCCGCTTCGGCTGCTTCGGAGGACCTTGCCGAGGAGATCGAGGACACCACTGCGGACTCGCTGCCTCCGCGGCCACGGCCTCGCTCGAAGCGACGTCGGCGCTGAGCCACGCGGGCCGGGCGGTCGGCTCGTCGCGGGAGCAAGGGACCTTTGCTATCGCCTCCGGGTCGTGAACGGCGATTCGAGCGCTGGGACCGAAGGGCGAAAGTGATTCGGTGCCTGTGTGGGTTTCGGCGCGTTGGATGAGCCAAGATCCACACACTCCCGCACGACAGTCCCTGTTATTGAGAGGTGAGGCGTGGGTGGACGGTCCAGGGGGTCGTGAGTGGCAATGAGGGTTAGAAGCCCTAATCGCCAGTCACAACCAGCGCGAGGTCAGGCGGGCAGCACGGCGTACTGCCGCACGTAGAGGTCGGTGTAGGTGACCGGGCCGCGCGGGCCGGGGACCTTGTCCAGGTTGATGCCGGTCTCGGGGACGGCGAGGAGTTTGAAGCCGTCGAGCAGCCGGGTCGGAGCGTTCCAGAAGACGCCGGTGCCGGTGTAGGCGTCGAAGAACGCGTCGGCGGCGTCGCTGGATTCGGTGGCGATGCCGGCGGCGAGGCCCGAGGTTTGCTCGTTGGCGATCTCCGCCGCTTCGGGCAGGTTCGCGACCTTCGCGACGGTGACGGTGGCTTCGCGGTCGGAGTCGAGCGCCCATTCGTAGCCGATGGCGTGCTCGTGCGGAGCGAGCGAAGGCGTGACGCCGCGTTCCGCCAGCGCACTGGCGATGCCGGGCCAGACCCGGTCGTGGGCGTCTTCGTGGATCAGCAGCAGGTTCAGGCGGTTGCAGACGCCGAGCCGGTCGAGGCTGTTGAAGACCAGGTCGCGCACCTTGCCGGTGTCGGCCGCTTCGTCGATGTACAGGACTCCGCCGCCGTCGGCGTGGGCCAGCGTGCGGACGCCGTGGACGGCCGCCTCGGTGGCCAGCGCGCGGGTGCTGTCACCACTGCCGCGAAGGATCACCAGCGGGACGAGCTCGGGAAGGCGCACCAGCGCGGAGGCCGCTTCACGTTCGGCACGCGGCACCAGCTGGATGACGGCCGGATCGATGCCCGCCTCGGCGAGTGCGGGGGCGATCACGATCTCGCGCAGGCGCTGGGCCGAGCCGAGCGCGGCCGAGCCGGTGCGGAGCACGCCACCGTTGCGCGACTTCACCAGCTGTGAGGCGACGTCGACGGTGACGTTCGGGCGCGCCTCGTAGTTCGCGCCGATCACGCCGACCGGGCGGCGGCGTTCCACCAGCCGCAGTCCACCGTCCAAAGTGGACACGTCGACGGAGCGTTCCTGGTGCGGCGCACCGGCAAGCAGGCGGAGCTGCTCGGCCATCCCGGTCAGCCGCTCGGGAGTGATGGTGAGCCTGTCCAGCAGGCCCGCGCTCATTCCGTCTTCGCGCGCCTTGGCGATGTCTGCCTGATTGGCTTCGAGCACCGTGTCGGCGTGCTCGACCAGCTTGCCCGCCATGGCGTTCAGCGCGACGTCGATCGCCTCGGCGGAAGCGGCGGCCAGCGACGGGGCGGCCCGTTTCGCCGATCGAGCGCATTCCTCGACGGCCTTGGCGACCTCGTCCATCAGGTGACTCCCTCCGCGCGGAACGAGCCACCAGTCTGCCGTACCGCCCCGGTCAGGCGACGGTCGGCTCCAGCAGCCACAACCCGCCCGCGAAGAGACAGCTCACCGTCAGCACGGCCATGACCAGCACCCACAGCACCGCGGGCATCGCGGTGAGCCTGCCGAGCTGATCGGCGTCGGAATCCCTCGCCGCGCCCCGGCGCCGCTTGATCTGCAGCTCGATCACCGGCCGGACGCCGCCGAACAACAGGAACCAGGTCAGCAGGTAGACGAAGATCGCCTGGAACCACGACGGCGCCACCAGCGCGACCAGTCCGAGCACCACCGAGCTGGTGACCACCGCGAACACGCCATAGGTGTTGCGCACCATCACCAGCACACCGAGCAGCATCAGCGCCATCACGATCAGCACCATGGTGATCAGGTCCGACGACAGCAACCCGGCGAACACCAGTCCGAGCACCGCGGCGGCCGGGTATCCGGCCAGCGCGGTGAACGCCATTCCCGGCCCCTCGGGCTTGCCACGGGAAACCGTGACGCCGGACGTGTCCGAATGCAGTTTGATCCCCTGCACCCGCCTGCCGACGACCACCGCGGCCAGCGCGTGCCCCGCCTCATGGACGAGCGTGATCAGGTTGCGGGCGATCCGCCACGGCCTGCCCGAGACCACGACGAGCAGCGCCAGGCCACCGGTGACCAAGGTGATCGTGCCGGGCGGGGTGGACTGGGCGATGTCGGAAACCGTTTCGGCGGGAGACGAGCTCACCTGTCCAGCTCACCACAAGCCGCGTTCGTCCGGTGTCAGGCGGTCATGAAACCCCCGATCTCCCGCATGCGAGACTCACCGGTCGTTCCGCAGGGCGAAGGCCACCCAGCTGCGGAACGGCCGCCACGTCGCGGAGAGCTCAGCCAGCTCCTCCGGCGGGGCCAGCGGCAGGTCGTACGCGATCCGCATCGCCTCCTGCAGCCGCGGTTCGCCGGCGGGGAAGACGTCCGGATGCCCGGCACCCCGGATCAGGATCAGCTGTGCGGAGAACGGGCCGATCCCCGGCAGCCGTTGCAGCCACCGCAACGCTTCCCGCACCGGCATGGCACGCAGGTACGCGGCGTCGAGCAGACCGTCCTTGGCGGCGTTGGCCACCGCGCGCAGCCTCTCGACCTTCACTTCGGGCACACCGGGCCGGACCTCCAGCCCGGCCACGGCGTCCGGTGCCGGGAACGACATGAGAACCTGCCCGCCGACCTCCACCGGCCTGCCGAGCTCCTCGGCGAACCGCCTTTTCACCGTGGCGGCCTGCGTCATCCGCGTCCGGTGACTCAGGATCGCCCAGCAGGCCGCTTCATACGGCGAGTGGAACAGGACCGGCCGCAGGCCTGGCAGGTCTTGCTGGAGGCGGCGGACCACGGGATCCGTGGTACCGACGTGGGGGTAGCCGACGCCGTCGATGTCGACCGAGAGGATCCGCCGCACCTGCGCGGCGACCTCACCGGCGAGGTGTTCCCCGGCGAAGATCTCCACCTCGATGGAGCCGGGCGATCTCTGTCTGACGGCGGCGCCGACGTGTTCCCATCCCGCTTCGGCCGGGAAGGCGAGGCGCAGGGTGCCGGGTTCGTCGGCGGCGTCCGTGCGGCACGCGGGCGGGAAACCGGTCAGGAACCGGATGGACTGATCGAGGTCGAACGGGCCGCGTACCGGGACGCGGACGGTGGTCGAAGCGGTGTGCTGCAGGATCGAGCCGATCATTTTCGTGCTCCTTCGGCTGGGGAACGGCGACTCCCTCCGACGTTAGAGACGGCCACCGACAGTTTCGGGCCGCGGCGGCGGGAATGTCGCGAACGGGCCGGTCATGGCAGATTCTCGGGTGACCACCGTGAAGGGAGAGGCTGATGCCGGACAACCGCGAGCGTCTCGTGAGCCTGCTGCGGCCGGGCTCCGCGCCTGCCGGAAAAAACGAAGGTTTCCTTGACCTGCTGGGAGAAATCCCGCAGGCAGGCCCGCCGACCGGACTCGCGCAGCGGTTGATGCGCACGTCCGCCGTGCCGATGATCTACGAGCATTACTGGCGTCCGGCACTGGGCAGGATCGCGAAAGGACTCAACGGGCCGAGCATGGACGACGAGGTCCGCATCGCCGTCGAAGCACTCGGCCTGCGGCCCGGCAAGGTCGCGCTGGACGTCGCCTGCGGCACCGGCAGGTTCACCCGCGCGTTCGGCGAAGCGGTCGGCCCGGACGGGCTGTCGATCGGGCTCGACGGTTCGGTCTCCATGCTGGAGAAGGCACTCGTCGCCCCGAACCCGCCTTCGGTGACCTACCTGCGCGCCGACGCTGTCGACCTGCCGCTCGCCGATTCCACTGTGGACGCCGTCTGCTGCTTCGCCGCACTGCACATGTTCGCGAATCCGGACGCGGCGCTGGATTCGTTCGCGCGCGTGCTGAAACCCGGCGGCGCGGTGGTGATGCTGACCAGCGCACGGCACGGCGATCAGCCGATGCGGCTCGCGGACACCGTCCTCGGCAGGCTGAGCGGGCAGCGGATGTTCGACCGCGGCGAGATCGCGATGAAGTTGTTCCGGCGCGGCTTCGACCACGTGGAGGAGCAGTATTCCGGCGTCACCCAAATCGTCACGGGAGAGCTACCGGTTAACATCCGGCCATGATCCGCTCTGAGCACGCTTCGCCGATTCTCCCCGACGACAGCTACCTCCGTTCGCTGGTCGAAGCGACCGCGGACGCCGTCGCCGCGGCCGAGCCCCTCGGCTCGCCGCACGAAGGCGCGGATTCCACCACACGGGACGCCGTCGGCGCCGAGATCCGCGCGCTGACCGCCGAACTGGTGGAACTGAGCCAAGATCTGCACGCCCACCCCGAAGAGGGCTTCGCCGAGCACCGCTCGGTCCGCGCGCTCGGCGACCTGCTCGAACGGCACGGCCACGAAGTGACGATCGGGGCGGGCGGGCTGGACACCGCCTTGGTCGCGAGTACTCCCGGAAGCGGCCCGCATATCGCGGTACTCGCCGAATACGACGCGCTTCCCGGGCTCGGCCACGGCTGCGGGCACAACGTCATCTGCACCGCGGGCGCGGGCGGCTTCCTCGGTGCGGCGTCGGTCGCCGAACGGCTCGGCGGCCGGGTCTCGCTGATCGGCACGCCCGCGGAGGAAGGCGGTGGCGGCAAGGAAACCCTGGCCCGCGCGGGCGTCTTCGACGACGTCGACGCCGTCGTCATGCTGCATCCCTTCAGCCACGACATCGCGATGCACCCGTTCCTCGGCAGGCGCCAGCTCGAAATGGTGTTCACCGGTGTCGGCGCGCACGCCTCGGCTCAGCCGTTCATGGGACGCAACGCGCTCGACGCCGCCGTCGCCGCGTATCAGGGCGTCGCGGCGCTTCGGCAGCATCTGCCCTCCAGCGACCGCGTCCACGGCGTCTTCACCGACGGCGGCGCGCGGCCGAACGTCGTCCCCGAACGCGCCGCGCTGCTGTTCTACCTGCGGTCCGCGCAGCCGGACACCCTGCGCGACCTCGCCGAGCGGGTGTCGGCGGCCGCCCGCGGCGCGGCGGAGATGACCGGCTGCGGTGTCGAACTGCGGTGGGACGGGCAGCCCGCGTACCTGCCGATCCGGTTCAACACCACACTCGCCGAACGCTGGTCGGTGCATCAGGTCGGCGCGGGGCGTAAACCGCTGCCGCCGGGGATCGTGCCCGAGTTCCTCACCGGTTCGACCGACCTCGGCAACCTTTCCTACCGGATGCCGGCGATCCATCCGATGATCGCCATCTCGGGGCCGACGACCGCCTTGCACACCAAGGAGTTCGCGGCAGCGGCCGGTTCGCCGGACGGTGACCGCGCGGTCGCCGACGGCGCGCTGGGCCTGGCGATGACCGCCGTCGACTACCTGGCGGACGCGGAACTTCGCGCGGCCGTGCACGAGGAGTTCGAGGCTTCGGGCGGCGCTTTGGACGTCCCGGCGTTCTTCGACTGAGGTTTCTCAGGTAATTCTTCTCAGCAAAGCCCAGGGGTTCTCCACAGGCAACTCACAAGTACGGGCGCGAATCTTGTTCCATGACCGAGAACGAGAGTCGGCCCGGCCCCGCCTCCTCCGGTGGGCACCAGCCGCCGCACCAGCAGCAGCACCCCGGCTACACCCCTTGGCAGGCCGCGCCGAATCCGCTCTTCACCCCGCAGCCGCCGCAGGCTCAGACGATGGCACCGCCGCCGGCACCACGTAAGAAGGGCGGCCGGGTAGCCGTCCTCGTCAGTGCGACGGCACTCGCCGCCGCGCTGATCGGCGGGGTCGGCGGTGCGGCACTCGTCGGGCTCGACTCGGCGTCTTCGGCGTCGGGTACGGGTTCGTCCGCGGTCGCCAACGGGCAACTGGTCGGGAACAACACTTCGGGTGACGTCAGCGGGGTCGCCGCCAAGGTGACGCCGAGCGTCGTCCAGGTGAACGTGACCACCGCGCAGGGTGAGGCCGTCGGTTCCGGCGTCATCCTGACGGCGGACGGGCGCATCCTCACCAACGCCCACGTGGTCGCCGACGCCGAAGGCGACGTCACGGTCACGCTTTCGGATGGCAAGCAGTACAAGGCGAGCGTGGTCGGCGCGGACACGAAGGCCGACATCGCCATCCTCCAGGCGAAGGACGCGAGCGGGCTGAAAGCGGCCACGCTCGGCGATTCCAGCAAGCTCGTGGCAGGCCAGCAGGTCGTCGCGATCGGCTCGCCCGGCGGGCTGCAGAACACCGTGACCACCGGGATCGTCAGCGCGCTGAACCGCAAGCTCGACGAACTGAGTGGCGGTCAGGACAAGCGTTCGCCGTACAGCCGGACCACGAACGAGGCGGGGCCGAGCTACACCGCGATCCAGACCGATGCCCCGATCAACCAGGGCAATTCGGGCGGGGCGCTGGTGGACGCGCAGGGGAACGTCATCGGCATCAACTCGGCGCTGTACAACCCGGCCTCCACCGGCAGCATCGGCATCGGCTTCGCGATTCCCATCAACGACGCGAAGAAGATCGTCGAGCAGATCGTCGGCTGACCCCGGCCGTCTGGACCGCTGTCAGGGGGCGGCCCAGCAGGCACTGTCCGTGAAAGCCTCCTTCACTACCTTCAGGGTAGCGAAGGAGGCTTTCACGGACTTTCAGAGTTCGTAGGTGAGGGTGAAGGTGTGGTTGCCTTCGTCGTCCTGGACGATTTCCGCCGTCCCGGTGATGCCGGAGAGTTCGCCGTGACCGGAGCCCGGCAAGACGATCAGGTGATGGCCGTTCTCCCCCGCCGAGTGCTGGAGTACGAAGCCGCCCTTACGCCCGTCGACGGACACCGAGAGCCGCTCGAAGGCGACGTACGCCGACGACGTCTCGTTCACCGCCGTAAGCATCTCCACGGTGCTGGTGCCCTCGACACCGCCGGCGAAGGTCTTGCTGAGGGTCACCCGGGAGAACTCGGTGCCTTCGGCCTTGTCGGTTGCTTGCGGGTCCCAGCCGTCCACGGTGAACGACGCTGTCGCGTTGTTGGTCATGGCACCGATCTTGCCGGACATACCTGACAGATCGCGTCAGGTATTCCTCACCGCCTCCGGTTCCCGAACAGGCCGCGCGTGACCTCACGGCCGAGCGCGCTCGCCGCCGAGCGGAAGAACGACTTCACCGCCGGGTTCTTCATGGCCTGTTCGATCATTCCCGGCCCCTCCTTCTCCTGCTGCGGAGCGGGAGCAGGCGCTTCGGGCGGCGTGGCCACCTTCGCGGCCAGCTTCTCGTAGGCCGACTCGCGATCGATCGTCTCGGAGTACCTCGCGTGCAGATCCGAAGACGTCGTCGCCGCGGAGATCGCTTCAGCGCCGATGGACCCCATCTTCGACCGCGGCGCACGCAGCCGGGTCCACGCGACCGGTGTCGGCGCACCCCGCTCTGACAACACGGTCACGATCGCTTCGCCGATGCTGAGCGACGCCAGCGCGGAGTCCAGCTCGTAGTGCTTCGTCTTCGGATACGTCTTCACCGTCTTCGTCAGCGCCGCCTGGTCCTCGGGAGTGAAGGCGCGCAACGCGTGCTGGACCCGCGCGCCCAGCTGCGACAGGACGTTGTTCGGGATGTCCGTCGGCAGCTGCGTGCAAAAGAACACGCCGACACCTTTCGACCGGATCAGCTTCACGGTCTGCTCGATGCGCTCCAGGAACGCCTTCGACGCGCCGTTGAACAACAGATGCGCCTCGTCGAAGAAGAACACCAGCTTCGGCTTGTCGAGGTCGCCCTCCTCGGGCAGTTCCTCGAACAGCTCGGCAAGCAGCCACATCAGGAACGTCGAGAACAACGCGGGTTTCGACTGGAGGTTGTCCAGCTCCAGCAGCGTCACCATGGCCTTGCCGTCGACCTGGCGCATCAGATCGTGGACGTCCAGCTCGGGCTCGCCGAAGAAGTCCTCGCCGCCCTGAGCCTCCAGATTGGACAGCGCCCGCAGAATCACCCCGGCCGTCGCCGCCGAGACGCCGCCGATGCCCTTCAAATCCGCTTTGCCCTCGTCACTGGTGAGATGCGCGATGACCGACCGGAGGTCCTTCGAGTCCAGCAGCGCCAGCCCGCGCTGATCGGCCCAGTGGAAGATCAGCCCCAGTGTCGATTCCTGGGTTTCGTTGAGCCCCAACACCTTCGAGAGCAGGATCGGGCCGAAACTCGTGATCGTCGCCCGGATCGGCGAGCCCTTGCCACCCGTGCCCAACGACAGGAACCGCACCGGGAACGCTGCCGGCTCCCACTTGTCGCCCAGCTCGTCCGCGCGTTTGGTGATCTTGTCGTTGCTCTCGCCCTGCGCCGCGAGACCCGACAGATCGCCCTTCACATCCGCCAGCACCACCGGCACGCCCGCGGCGGACAGCTGTTCGGCGATCAACTGCAACGTCTTCGTCTTGCCCGTACCGGTCGCGCCCGCGACCAGCCCATGCCGGTTCAGCGTCGCCAGCGGCAACCGGACCGCGGCGCCGGCGTCGGCCACGCCGTCGATCACGACGGCCCCCAGCTCGACCGCCGCCCCCTCGCTCACGTAACCCTGCGCGATCTCCTGGGCTGGACCCTGTTCGGCCACTGTCGCTCCCTGATCTGTGATACGGCTCACCTGAGGGTGCACACGCTGCCAGTTACGCGCCGAACCCGCACGTCGCGCTCCTCGAATCCCCGGGTCGGGTTAGGGTTCCGGGGTGAACGACCGCCTAGTCTGGATCGACTGCGAGATGACGGGGCTCGACCTCGGCAAGGACGCGTTGATCGAAATAGCCGCACTGGTGACCGACGCCGAGCTCAACGTCCTCGGCGAAGGCGTCGACATCGTCATCCACACCGACGACGAAACACTCGACGGCATGCCGGAGGTCGTCCGCGAAATGCACGCCCGCTCCGGGCTCACCGAAGAGGTCCGACGCTCCACCGTCACCCTCGAAGAAGCCGAGCAGCGCGTTCTCGAGTACATCCGCGAGCACGTCCCCGAGGCCAACGTCGCCCCGCTCGCGGGCAACTCCATCGCCACCGACCGCGGCTTCATCACCCGCGACATGACCGCCCTCGACGGCCACCTGCACTACCGCATGGTCGACGTCTCGTCGGTGAAGGAACTCGTCCGCCGCTGGTACCCGCGGATCTACTACGCCAAGCCGGAAAAGGGTCTCGCCCACCGCGCCCTCGCCGACATCAAGGAATCCATCGGCGAACTCGACTACTACCGCCACGTCGCCTTCGTGCCACAGCCCGGCCCGACCACCGAACAGGCCAAGGCCGCGGCCGCTGAAGTGCAGGAACGCCACGACGGGTAACCCGTTGCGAGGCCTTCGAACGGGCACGCTAATATAGTGCGGCCGAGGTGATGGGAAGCTTCCCGAGCCCCGGCGATGGTGGGCGTAGCTCAGCTGGTAGAGCACCTGGTTGTGGTCCAGGAGGTCGCGGGTTCGAAACCCGTCGCTCACCCCATTACCCCAGTCTGTTCGGGGCTCTTGCGAGCCTTGGACAGGCTGGGGTTTTCGTGTTTCGGGGCGTGCCGTGGGTCGGTGCCGTGGGCGGGCAGGGTCAGGTGGGGTGTGGTTGGGTTGTCGTGAGTGTTTTGGGTCGTTAGAACGACCCAAAACACTCACGAGTAACACAACGTGGCGCTCGTGCGAGTTCAGGGGGAACTGTGCGCGGAGGGTGCCATGAGGCGTTGGCTGGGCTTGACGGTGTCGGGGCTCGGATTGCTGGCCGCCCGCGTGTACCGCCGATCCGCCGGTGCACGCGCCCACATTTGAGCCTTTGGTGACGACCACTCCCGTAACGACCGTGACCGCGCCGCCGTCGACTTCGGCCGCTCCGCCGGTGACCGTCACAGTGACTCCGCCTTCTCGCCCGACGCCGACTTCGGCTCGGAAGTCACCGTGGCGATGCGAGCCCGGGTACCCGAACTGCACGAAAGCCCAGTCTCAGAAGTACCTCGCCGACCTCGAGTACCAGAAGTGTCGCCGGGATCCGGAGAAGATCTGGGACACCCGGACACAGAAGTGCCGCTACAAGACCAGCGGCGAGACGCAATGGGAGTACTTCAACGGGCCCATCGGCTGAGGACCCCTGGGAACGTCATGAGGGGTCCCCATAGGACACTTTTCGTCCTATGGGGACCCCTCATGACATCGTTCAGGGAGCGGGCCCCGGGTCAGTTGCGGTCCCCGCCGGTCTTCCAGTCGTCCCACGACATCTGCCACACCGACCAGCCGTCGGTCGGCTCCAGTACCTGCGGGCCGGAGTTGGCGACCGTGATGATGTCGCCCTTCTTCGAAGTGTCCATGAGCCACTTCGCGTTCTCGGTCGACAGGTTGATGCAGCCGTGGCTCA
The DNA here is from genome assembly GCF_040682875.1 of Amycolatopsis sp. NPDC051071. Lineage (NCBI taxonomy): Bacteria > Bacillati > Actinomycetota > Actinomycetes > Pseudonocardiales > Pseudonocardiaceae > Amycolatopsis > Amycolatopsis sp. NPDC051071. Next base: position 18,570 of record NZ_JBFBBY010000027.1, read on the forward strand.
CGTTCCGCTTGCCCTGCGAGCCCACCGACCACGGCGCCGAGTGGTAGAAGATGCCGCTGTTCGACATCCGCACCGCGTACTTCACGAACGTCCGGTAGCCCGACTTGCTGTCCGACGGGACGCCGTACGTGCTGGAGTCCATCGTGTACCCGGTGTGCTCGCTCATCACCGTGTAAGTCCCGGCCGGGGTGCTGTTCGACGCCTTGCCCATCGAGATCGGCATCTGCTTGACCTCTTGGTCGTTCACGACGACCTTCATCTGGTGCGTTCCGCCGTCGGCGGTCGCGACCAGTTTGTCGCCGACGACGACCTTGGCCGGCTTGTCCTCGCGGCCGAAGGTGTTGTTGCCGAGGTTCTTGCCGTAGATGGCCGCATTGACCGAGATTTTCGTGCCCGGCTTGAAGTATTCCTTCGGCCGCCACATCACGGTCTTCTCGCCGAACCAGTGGAACGCGCCTTCGGCCTGCGGCTCGGTGACGATCTTCAGCGCCTTCTCGGTCGCCGCCTTGTCCGGCACGTTGGCGGTGAAGGTGAAGATCAACGGAAGGCCGACACCGACCGTTTCGCCTTCGACGAGGTTGATCGAGACGCCGATCTGACGGCCAGGCTTGGCCGTGGAGAACGTCGACGTCGCGGTGACCGGCTTGCCGTCGGTACCGGTCGCGGCCGCGGTGACCGTGTAGATCTTGCCATAGCCGAGCGGTTCCGCCGACTCCCAGCCGGAACCGTCCTCCTTCGGCTTGCCCGCGACGACCTTGCCGTCGGCGCCCGCCAGTTTGACCTCGCCCACCTTGCCGTCCGCGACGGCGACCGTGACCGGCTCGCCAGGTGCGACATCCGCCGCACCCTGCGCCGGAGTCAGCTTCACCGCGGCGGCCTTCGGGGCCGGAGCGGCCTCGCTGCTCTGCTGCGAACCGCCGGGAGCATCACCCGGTGACGGCGATTCACCCGACGGTGTACTCGTGCACGCGGCCAGTGTGAACCCGGCCACCAAAGTCACCATCGCCACCCGCGACCGCCCCGTCGCTCCCCAGACCCTCATGCACACCGTCCGTTTCGCGTGGTACCAACCCCTACGTCTGGCTATAGTCTGCCTGACCGGCCGCAACGCCTGCGGCCGGATGGCTCAATACGTCCCGGCGAACCTCGTCGTGCGCGAAGGTGACCCCCCTGAAACCGGGCTCAGCAACCCTGTGTTAATGTTTTCCACGTCGCCGAGGGCAACACCAAAGCGGCGGGAACAAGCAAGCGCCATTAGCTCAATTGGCAGAGCAGCTGGCTCTTAACCAGCGGGTTCGGGGTTCGAGTCCCTGATGGCGCACCCTCAAACCCCACGTTATCTCCATTGATGACGTGGGGTTTTGTGTTATCTGGACGTATTTCTTCCACTTCCTCACTGTCCATTGTGGTCTGATCTGCGCCCGAGACGAGCCCGAGCTGTCGATCTCAGCTTCTGAAGGCCAACTCCGCTGTTGTCTCGATAAGGTCCAGCGGCCAGGATGCTGTTTCATCCCGGCATCAGCGTTGGTCCAACCCGCGTCCGTCCCTCTCCGACGCGATCGTGCGCTGTGTCACCCCACCAGTCCTCACAGGCGAGGCGACACAGCAGCGCCTTGTGAGGTGAGTCTCACCGCCGCTCGTGATGGTTGGTGATCGACTATTGAGCCAGACGGAGTCTCAGCAAGCAGTGTCAGCCGCAGGTTTGCGCGTTCTCGGGGTTCCGGTCGTAGCGCAGTCGGCTTCGGCCGACGGAATGGATCAGGTTCGCCCAGAATCGCTCGAAGGTCAGCGGCGCGCGGACGGAGTCGAGCATTTCCTTGGTGCGCGGGCAGCTGAGCGTGGTGCGGATCGCGTCGAGGTCGTCCTGCGTGTACTGGCCTCGCGCCGCCGCGGCCTCGTCGGCTCCGCGCCGAGGCCGGCGACCTCCCAGTCCGAACCGGCGAATTTGCTGTGCCCGATGCGTCGCCCTGGCACGTGGTGCTGTGCGCGGCCACCGGGTTGGCGAGCCCGATCGGGTCGCGCACCCACACGTCGAGCGGCAACAGCATGCCGGGGCCGCCGATGTTGAAGTAGGTGAGCACGTCACGGCCGTTCGCCGAGGGATACGCGACGCAGCCCGTCGACGACGCGTACACAAGGATGACCGGATTCAGCTGTGCGGCGAGCTGCTGATTCGCGTCGTCGGCCATCCCCTTGAACAAGCGGAAGTCCCGCGCCAGGATCGGGTGCTCGGTCCCGCTGGCCGCTACATAGGCGGCGCGCTCGTCGGCGATGACCTCTTGGTCGTCAATCGGTTCCTCGAGTCCGGCATACGGGGTTCTCAACCAGCCGCCGGCGACGACGGCCCAGGCAGCGACAACGACGACGGGCACGAACGTCAGCTTGGTGACCCTGATCGCCATCACGGGGAGCAACAGGCAGAATGTTGCGGGAAGCAACATCCGCCCGTGCATGAAGTCACCGCCGACCCGGACGACGTACGCCACCAGCATGACGCCCGCGATCACCGGCACTGCCACCAGCACCACCACTCGCCGACTCACGGTCTTACGCCACAGCAGGGCGAACCCGGTGAGCAAGCACGCGGCCACCGGTATCCACAGAAAGTACGGATCGGTAAAGTCGCCGAAATAGGCCCATCCGCTGTCCCACAACGCTTCTGAGGCTTCCTTTGCGAGCGCCGTGTTCGGGGTGATCAGGCCGTAGTAGCCCATCCGGAACACCTGATACAGCACCGGAAGCACCGCCGCGGCGGCCACCGGAATCAGCGTGTGGCGCCAGCCCTGCCAGGTGAGCACCAGCAACCCGACCATAGCGGCTTGGGTGAACAGAGCGAGGTCCGGACGCACGAACGGGCCCAGCCCGATGACCACCGCGGTCGACCACAGCGGGCCGCGCTGCTGCTCGGTCCCGCGGCGCACCAGGAGCCACCAGGTCCCGCCGAGCCACAGGCTGATCAGCCCCGTCTCCAGGCCGGAGGTGGCGAAGTCACGAAAAGGCGGCAACGCCAAGACGACGAGCGCGCCCGCCGGGAACACGAAGGTGGACGCGGCGGGTCCGGCCATCCGCCGGGCGCCGTCGAGGCCGAGGAGCAAACCAGCCGCCGAGAACAGCAGTCCGACGATCACCGCGATCCACTCGAGGCTGACTCCGGGCGCCCAGCCGACCAGCACGAGCACCGCCGTCCACAGCGTGCTGGTGTTGCCCTCGACCCGCTCGCCGATGTTGAAGACCGGGCCATTGCCCGCCAGGATTTGACGGACCGTCCGCAGCACGATCAGCCCGTCATCACTCATCCAGCGCCTCTACCAGGCCAACACCACAAAGACCACAAAAACCACAACCATAGCCCCGATGACACCCCAGTTCCACACCCGGACACGGCTCCGAACGCGAATTCCACTGGGTCTGCCAGGCATGGGTACGGACTCAGCGGTAACTGTGCTCAACTGATTCTTCAGCAAGTGAAAAGACGAACAATCAGCCAGAGTTCTGTGAAGCGACAACACTGTCCCTGACTGGGCAAGGTCTGTTAACGATCTTGCCCGGCTCTATCGTGTGCTCGAAAAGGACCGGTGCCGGGGAGGGGCGGTTATGCCCTGCCCGGCACCGGCCGGACAGTCAGAATCCGAGTGCGAAGGCCCTTGGTGCGGTCACTTCTTCGCCGAAGGCGAAGTCGCCATGCCACAGCGCGGAAGTACCCACGAATTTCGCTCCATCGGACGCCCCGACGTACACGTCCGCTCTCGTGCCGCGCGTGTAAGTGACAATGTCGGCCTTGCCGTCACCCGTGAAGTCACCGATCGCCGGCAACTCGGCCCCATAGGCGAAGTTGTCGTGCCACTTCACAGCATTTCCGACAAACCGCACACCATTCGAGTTCGCCACATAGACATCGGCCCCCGTCCCCCGGGTGAAGACCGCGATGTCGTCCTTGCCATCGCCGTCGAAGTCACCGACCGCGGGAATCTCCTCGCCGAACGCGAAATCTCCATGCCACTGCTGCGAGTCACCGACGAACTTGCCACCATCGGACAACGCCACGTACACATCACCGAGCGTTCCCCGGGTGAAGGTCACGATGTCCGTTTTGCTGTCTCCGTCGAAGTCGCCGGCCAGCGGCACTTCGTTGTTCGTCGCGAACCTGTCGTGCCATTTGACCGAATTGCCCACGAATTTGGCGCCATCGGACACGGCTGCGAAGACATCCGCCGTGTCGGTACGGGTGAAGACCGCGATGTCGTCCTTACCGTCACCGGAAAAGTCACTCACAGTGGGGACCGGCGTGGTCGCCGAAACCGGGGCCGACACCAACTCGGTTCCATTGGCCAACGTCGTGACGACCCGGTAGTACAAAGTCTTCTTTGCGGGCAGCGACTTGTGCGTAAAGCTGGTTTCCGTCGTCGAACCGATGCGGCGAGCTTCAGCCACCGGAACCGAGGGCTCCTCCCCCGCGTAGATCCGGTACGTCAACTGACCCTGCCCCAAAACCGGAGCCCACTTAACCGTGATCGCGTGGTCGACCGCCTTGGCCGTCGCGACGAAGGTCTGCTGGCGGATCCAGGCGGCAAGATCGTCCGTGCGGGTCGCGTTAGTGCCTTGCCGGGGCTCGGTCACGGTAAGACACCCATGCTGCCAGGATGCACCCACCACACCGGCGAGTTCGAACTTGCCCGCGGTCTCACGGAACACGGGACCGCCAGCGTCGCCCTTGCACGCGTCGGCTCCATTGTCGCCGGTGAGGGGAAGACTGTCCGCAGTCGGCGTGCCGACGGTGAACAACGCGGAGTGAAGCTTGTTCGGGACCCATTCGGTGCCGGTACGCCCATAGCCCGCCAGACGCAGCTTCTCGCCCGCCGTCGCGGCCGCACCGCCTAGCGTCACCGGCGCGATGTCGGTGATGACCGTGTCCAGTCTGGCCAGCATCACCCCGCGGCTCGGGTGGGAGACGAGGTTCGTCACCTTGGCGACCTTTCCGATAGTGCCGGAAAGGTCAGTCCTGCCGACGATGGCGGTGGCCGCCTTGGCGGGCAATCCACCCTGCGGGTTACCGGGAAAGCAGGTCGCGGAGGTCACGATCCATTCCGATGCCACGAGAGCGCCGCTGCACGCGCTGCCGTCGATCTCGATCTTGGCAGTGAACCCGTAGGCCCCGTCCGCCGCCGCGGCACCGCTGGAAACGGCTTGCGCCGGCGCGGTGACGACGCCTCCGAACGTAACCGCGGTCAAAGCCGCAAAGGCGAACGTTCTGGATCTCTTCATGCATTCCCTCGATTATCCGACCACAGCAGTGGCGAGCACAATGGCTACTGAAATTCCGAGCCCGCGTTAAGGCGTGCCCGTTCTTCCGGCCAGTACCTCCCGGCCAGCTCTTCCATCTTGTCGAAGAATTCGTTCCCCGCGAACCTGAGAGCGAACAGCAATTCTTCTTCATCTGCAGCGACGGCCCGCCTGTCACCGCCGCCCTCCACGGAAACCAAGACCCGACCGCGCGGCAAAGACTTGAGCGCTAAATAGATTTCCTGAGTCGGAATCGCACTCTTCGCTTCAGTTCTCCGACAGTAGTCGTCAATCATTCTGGCGACAATTATCCACATGCCGATAATGTTGTCGATCAGATCTCGGTCGAGCACCAGGACACCATCGATCTCGAGCTCGATGGCACCCAGTAAATCGTCGCTGCCCTTTAGTCGCGGAAGCCTGTCGCATTGACCGATATCCACGAACCGCGTCTTTTGTTCCTGCCCAAACCAGAGGACAGTACCGGCAGTCACCATTTCAGACGCCCCTTACCCGACCGGAAAGAAGCTTCCGATCTTCCCATTTTCAAGGCCTACCCTGTAGGCTACGCCGTCAACGGAACCATTGTACCAACCCCAGCCGTTGCCTCGCAGAATCGCGTCATGATTCTGGTTCAGCACCTTGACAAGTCTATCTTCAATCTCCTCAATGCGCATCTTACCAGGAAAGAACGACTGCACTTTTTGTTACATACGCTGCTTCGCGAACGACATAGCGGGACGAGACAGGGAAGGTGTGGCGCCGAATGCGGAGTGAACGGGACACGTCCAGCTGCGCTGGGAACCCCGGACCGTGGTCGTCTCCGACCCGGCAGGGATCATGGTGGATCCCAGTATCGCGGTCTCTCACCGCCAGAATGGGCCGCCGTCGATCAGGCCTGGCTCCCAGTCGCCGCGCACGACCGGCGTCTCGACGAGTGCGTCTCGCATATCGACGTGGGCGTCGACCATGTCGAGCACAGCCGCTGCCGCCGGGGCCGATAGCCTTCGAGCCGAGGAAGAGGAGGCTGCGGTGGATGACATGGAGACCCTGCTCGCGCAGGTATGGAACCCGGAGATCCGGCCGCTGGCCGAGGAGGCGTGGCGTACCTACAACGCGGGCGCGTTTCGTGCGTGCATCGCGACGACCTGGACAGCCGTCACCGCTGACATCATCAGCAAACTCGTCTTCCTAGCCGATGCAGGCGACACCCAAGCTGGTACATTTCGCGACCAACTTGCCGCCGCACAAGCAAAAGGCCTCACCTTCGACGGCGTGCGCGCAATGCAAGCCATCGAAAGCAGCCTACTGGCTACCGCCATGCAATTGGAACTCATCGACACGATTGACCAACGAGAACTCGACCGCCTCCGTGAAGACCGCAACCTGTGTGTCCACCCGTCGCTTCGCAGCTTCGGCGAGGTGTACACCCCACGTCCGGAGTCTGCCCGAGCACACCTCGCCGTCGCCTTGTCAACCTTGCTCACGCATCCACCGACCCAAGGCAGCCAGGCAATCGAGGCATTCCAGAACTACACCAGTGACCCCTCTTTCGTGCCCGAGATCGCACACATCCAGACCCTCTTCTACGACCATGTGCGTTCCAAGACCCGAACCAACATCGCCAAAATCGCCGCCAAACACGCACTACGCGAAATCGACCCCGCCGGCCGACTCAACCCTGTCGAGTACGCCAACCGCGCCGCCGTCGTCCTCGACGCACTCGCGGAACGGGACCGCACAATGGCGAGGTCAGCTGTGGAGAGCCAACTGGAGTCTTTCCAGACACTCGGTGGGGAGGTTCAGCTACGCGCAATGGCCCGCCTCGGCGACCAGGACTTCTTCTGGACCATGGTGGACAACGCCCTGGCCGGTCGCCTACAGCAACTACTCCTTGCCCTGCCCATCCCTGAGCAGTGGGAGCCACTGCCGGTCGACGTGGCGATCTGCCTTGCTGTGGTACGCAGCGAACACGCCCGATCCCGGCTTCCTCACCTTGAAGAACGGTTCGCCACGTTGAACAAGGTGCACCGGATGAACGTGGTCGCGATCGCACCCGCGCCGTATTTTGTTCACGTTGTAGTCGAATTTCTCGAGGAGGCGGGGAACTTCCGGACCGGCGAGCAGTGCGGTCAATTGCTCGTCCAGCACGCCCACCTCCTGTCCGTCGACCAACTTGGTAGTGCACTGACAGCTTGGGCCAGTAACGACCAATGCAGATTGGCCGAGCGAATGACCGGCCTGGCCGTCACGCTATACCGGGGCACAGCGCACTTGGGCGCTGGTCAGCCAGAGGCATTCACGTCCTTCCTCCGCGAAGTCCAGTCAAAGACCACCGCAGACGACAGCTACTACCGGTACCCCGAGCTCGAAGGCGCGCTCCGCGCCGCAGGCCACCTCGATCAGCCGCCAGACTAGGCACACTAATTGCGAATCGATCAAATCGAAGCTGTCGTCCCTGCGGGGTTCCACAAGTCTGCCGACGGCTCTGACCAGTAGGGTTATGCCGCCCGTTCGTACTCGTTGATCAGGCCTCCGAGAAGCCGCTGTCGCCTGATCCGCTGAGAGTTGAGGTCTGCCACGGGGTGGGTCGGCCGTGGTGGGCGAAGCTCGCGGGAACGGTGCGGCCGTCGACCGTTGTAGTGCCGGAGGTACTCGGCGAGCACGGCGCGCAGATGCCGCTCGCCCAGAATCAACATCCGGTCGGTGAGCTCGGTTCTGGCCGTGAGCACAAACCGTTCCGCGTAGCAGTTCGCCCGCGGGCAACGCGGAGAAATCCTTACCGCCTCGATAACGACATCGGCCAGAACGGCATCGAACGAGGACGCGAACTGGCCAGCCCGATCACGGATGAAAAACCTGAAGTCGTCGCCTCGATCACCAAGATCCAGCATGAGATTGCGGATCTGCTGAGTAGTCCACCGGCCGTCCGGATTCGTGGTCGTGCCCAGAATGTGCACGTAGCGGCTGCCGACTCCAGCACGAAGAACACGTAGATTCTTCTGAGGGTGAACGCACAGTCGATATGGAAGAAGTCGCACGCCAGCATCGTCGAGGCCTGCGTGCGCAGGAACTGCCGCCAGGTCGTGTCGGTGTCCCGGACCGGCACGGGAGGAACGCGTGCCCGCTTCAGGATCCGCCGGATCGTCGACGCGCCGACCCGGTGTCCAAGCTTGAGCAGCTCACCCTGAAATCTCTTGTAGCCCCAACTGTGGTTCTCCCTGGCCATCCGTTCGATCACCCCAGCGATCGCGTCGTCGACCGGTGGACGACCGCCCCGGTGAGGATAGGTCCACTTCGCAGCTATCAGGCGCCGATGCCAGCGCAGGACCGTGCCCGGGGTGACCAACCGGTGCAGCCGCAGCGCCTTGGGCAGCAGGCGGACCAACGCGGCGAACACAGCCCGGTCAGCCCAATCGAGGCGAGGTTTCGGGTTGCCTCTGCGCAGTACGGCGACCTCATGGCGCAGTACCAGCAACTCGACATTCTTGGACGCCGACGAGCGGCCGAGCAACACCACCAAACCCGCCAGCCGCAAGAAGATCAGATAGAGCAAACGCAACGACATGGCCGACGATCATGCCCTACCCGTCGAACGCGCCTGTCGCCGCAGGTCTGATGCATGAACCGACTTCTGGAACCCCACACCATCTGCTGACGCTGGCAGCGCAGCTCCACGTCCACCGTCGTGGCATCGGCATGCTTGACCACGTTCGCCATGGCCTCCTGGATGACACGGTAAGCGGCTGTCGCCACGTCCGGCTCGAGGTTCTCGTCGAGACGCTCGCACTCCGGCGGCTTGAACCGGATGATCAGCCCGTTCCCGTCGCCGATCTGTCGAGCGAGTGCCCGCACCCCTCGGCCAGCCCGACGTGTCGTAGCAGGACCGGGTGCAGCGTGCTGAGAATGCCACGCAGCACGCCGACCTCGTCGTTCAACTGACCCACCATCCCCCTCAGCCTCTCGGCGACAGTCACCACCCCAGGCTCGTCCGCCAGGGCGGACAGGCGCCTCCCGGCCAGTGCCATGGTCTGGAGAACCTCATCGTGCAACTCGTCGGCGATTTTGGCGGTGTGAAACTCCTGATGGCGGATGACCACACGTATCTTCGTCTGTGCGGACAGTGCCGACGGTTTCGAGCATCAGGACCTGGTGGTGATGGCGGCGAGGGCGGCGAGAGTCCTAGGATTCGTCACGGTTAGGCGGTTTCGGTTGGGCCGTCGACGCTGCCGTCGGGCCTGAGGCCGTACTGGAGGAGGTTCTTGGCGTCGGGCCTGGCATTCTGCCGAGCGAGGTCGAGAAGGCAGCGCGATGCTGCCCAGCTGCCGGTTCTGACGACGATCTCGCGAAGCGTGTCGACGTCGCGCCGCGCCGCCAGCAATCGCGCCAGTGGCTCGCGGGCCAGGGAACCCGGGCGACGGGAGTGATCGAGGAGGACGTTGAACTGTTCCTTGCTCCGGCCCAGGTTGTGCAGCAGGGCTCCCAGCATGATGATGTCAAGTTCGTCTAGTTGGGTACGAAACGTGCGGTGCCTTAGGAGTTCGACGGCCTCGTCCGGGCGTCCTTGTTCGACGAGCCAGTCCGCGAGCAGGCTCGCGTTCAGGGCGCTGCCTTGCTGGCGCATGATGCTGAGGGCTTCGTTGGCCTTGTCTGTGTGGGTGAGCCAGTCCAGTAGCCGTTCCATGGCTTGGTCGTCACCTCCCTCCGCGCGGCAGCGCACAGTGTCGACGTCACCGCGGTCGATCAGCAGGTCCGCCAGCGACCAGGCGGCGTCATCGTTTCCGCGATCAGCCATCTGCCGCAGCTCATCTAACCGGCCGAGCTCCACCAGCACTCCGACGAGCTGCTCCTCGGCGTGTGTGTGGCCAGCCTCAGCCGTGTACGCACGTAGCCGGTTAACGGCTTCCTCGATGTGGCCTTGTTCAATGAGCCACTCGTGCAGGTGTCCGATGGCGTTGGTGTCGCCGTCGTCGGCACGTCGCCGTAGCTCGTCGATCCTGTCCGCCGCTCGCAGCAGCGAGGGAACATATCCGGCGGCGATGAAGTCCCCGTCGTCGGCTCGCTTGATCAGCTCGTCTAGGTCGCCTCGTTCGGCCAATCGCCGATCGAGCTGCTGGGCTGCCCAGCTACCAGGAACACTGCTGGCGACGGAGCGCAGGGCCTGCATCGCCTCGTCGTCGTAGCGACCTTCAGCATCGCACAGCTCCGTCAACCGCTGCGCTGCCCAATGTTCTTCCTGCTCGGCTCGCCGCAGCAGGATAGCTACGGCGTCCTCGGCGCGCTGCTGTTGGAGCAGCTCGTTGACCTCGTGCCGAGCAGCTGTCATCCCTTGTCGGTCGGCACGGCCACGGTGGACATCTAAGGCCATCTGGCTGCGGTCCTGTCGGAACATGTGGTCGGCCAGCTGCATGGTCGCGTACTGGTCGCCGGAATCTGCTCGGACACCGAGTTCGTCGACGCGGCCGTGCTCGACCAGCGCATATGCGCGACGCATGGCAGCCCACCGATCGCCAGCGTCAGCACGCTCGTGGAGTTCGCCGATCATGCCTCGCTGTGCGAGAAGTTCCGCTAGGTGCATCCGTGCCGTGTCGTCACCGGTATCCGCGACCCGTCGTAGAAGCGGCATCGCGTATCGGTACAGCAGCCGGCTTTCTGCATTGTTCGCCAAGCGCTGCTGGTCGTCGAGATCGTGCGTGTCGTCGACCAATGCCTGCCAAAGTGCTGCAGGCGGAGCCACCTCGCGCCGACTGACACGACTGTGCTGATCGAGGTAGTCGTGCGGCTCGTAACTGTCGGCGGGTCCGGGACCGGGCTCGCCCCGGCAGCCAACCAGTGCCGTGACGCCGTGTCGCGGGTCGTGAATGAGATATTGGATGCCCTGAGCGATCCAGTTTTCGGGGGGATCAACTCGTGCGTCACCGTCCAGATACGCCGGGGCGGCGGCCCGTAATACGGCCGCCGGTATTGGTCGGTGCAGCCCCATGCGGCGTGCATCGAGGGCAGCGCTCAGCACTGCCCTGCCGTACCAGCCGTTTTGGCTGTGTGGTCGTTCGTAACGGTCGACCAACAGCGGTCCGCCTGTGAGGGTCTGGATGACCAGCCGTTTGCTTCCCGCGGCCGCAGAGACAAGTCTCCGGTCAGCGTCATGATCGTCGCGCAGCGCGGCGAGTTGGTGCTCGGTGAACTCTTCGGGTACCTCGACTGTCTTCACTTGGTGTAGCAGCAGCCTGCGGGCTTGGCTGTACAGGTCACGTTGTGGCTCTTGTTCTGAGGTGAACTCGTCCCATTGAAGCCGCCATAGCGTCCCCACGATCACCACCGGTCCCGGCACGTCTCCGTCCAGCAACCGTTGCAGCTCCGCCGCCGCCGCAGGGCCATCTGCTCCCGTCAGATGACCCTGCAGATCGTTCAACCACAGCACGGACCTCTGTAAACGCACATCGCCGGACTGGAGGGTGCGCAATAGCTGCGCGGCGTCTCGGGGATATCGGAGCGGCCAGTTCCTCAACAGATCATGGCGGCTGATTGCTTCGTACAGGGTACGGGTCTTACCGGTGGACGACCCGCCGAGAAGCACGATCATGACGCTGCGTTGAGGATCGGCCAGCAACTGGTCCACGTAGGCATCGTGGTCCCTGCGTAAATAGCCCGGCAGAGCCGACGACGTATCTCCTTCAGGTGCACCGACGTTCATCACCCGGTGGATAGCCAGATCGAACGGATCCCATGCCCCAATCGGTCGGGTAGTCGGCGATGTCTTCAAGCCCAGGTTCTCCCTGGCAGTCGACCGTGAAGCCCGGGCGTCGAGCCAGCGCGACTCCCACCAGCCGAGATCGTCCAGCGGAGTGGAGAGGATCTTGGCCGGGCGCTGGACCCTAGCGTGTCGAAGGCAGGCGCGGACGAACGTTTCCACGGTCTTCCAGGTGGGCATGCCGGCTCGGTTGAACACATCACTGATCGTGGACTTGCTGATCGAGTGTTCCTCTAGTTCGGCGTGTGTGACCAACTTGGCATACGACGGCTTGCCGGTAGCCGCATACAGCTCATCCAACGCATCATGCAGATCCGGTTCCCCGGTGGCCGCCGAAGCCAGTTGGCGGGGGCAACCGACACGCCCGGAGTCCGAGCTGCTCTTCTCGAGGCGGGGCATTTATCACCTACCTGGTCGGCGCGCCGACGATACCGACGACGGGCACGACCTTACTGGTAGATCACGTCGGTGACCGGATCGTCCGGCGTTCGGATTGCGTCCGGTCCGGACGACTCCTCGCATGAGCCGGCCCAGGATCGTGCCATGGCTCATCATTTCGATGTCTCGGCAGGCAAAGCATGCATGGTGGGCGTCGGCACCGTCGCCGCCGTTCAGATCCCCATGTTCATAGTCGCCGCCTGCTGTGTGATGCTCATGCTTGTCGCCGTCCTCGCGCTCATCGGTACCCTGGCCAGGAACAGGTGGCGGCGACATGCCGCATACCGCACGCTCAAACTGCTGCTGGACTTCCTTCACCGGCCAAGCCGATGACCACCTGGCGTCCAAGATGGTACCGAGCCGACAATTGAAGCCTGGCCTATGGCGGAATAAAGGCAATGTTGTGGGTCACCACGCTCTACAAGTGGCTCGGCATCCATGTCGCCACGATTACGGCCGGATCGCATCTGTTCCTACGCGGTGGGACTCGTCGCTAGAGTTATGTCGTGCTGTCATGATCAGACTCAGCGGTGCTATCGATTACAACTCGCGACGAGAGTTGTGGACGATGTCTCCGACAATCTTGAAGGCCGCACCATAGGGAAGTTCGAAAAACTCTCGATCAGCTCGAACCCGGTGATCGGCCAGAGCCTGATGAACAGCTCGTTCCACCTGCGGTGCGTTCTGAACCACCCATACAGCGCGGACGCCGTACGGTTCCAGTATGCCGGTGGTGCTGTTGATCTTCTTGACTCGCTGTTCAACAGTGCGCTCTGTGTAGCCGATCTTCAGCAACCGTGGACTTGATCGCGTGGACAGGATGTAGACGTAACCGGTCGCACTTCCACCGAAGTACCCATCTGGTCTTGGGTTCAGGAACCTTTGGATCGTGGAGAAGAATCCGGCTTCGATGAGTTGATGGCGTGCCGCTAACGCTTGCGGGGCATCCTGATCAAGCATCGCTCGACGAAGATTCCTCAGTTCGTTCGAGATATCTCGGCAGCGTTTCCGACCCGGACGTCCGAGTTGCGTCCACACGGTAAACCAGTCCCACTGGTCCTGTTTGCAGCTGCGCGTAAAGAGTCCCTTAACTTCCGAAAGAGCGTCGGCCACCTGTGGATCCAGGTGTTCGGTGGGCTTGAACAGATCTGTCGAGTTGAGTAGCTCTAACACCGCCTTAGCCGCTTGGTGGCGTCGTTTTTGGCTCTCGGGCTTCACAGGTGCCATCCCGAATCCCCACTTCTGGTGTATCCGCATGCCGCGCATCCCTCCCGCTCGCCGTCACAACTCTATGCGAACCCGTTTAAGGTAACGGTCGGTGAGGCGCCTATTCGTCGTGGGTTGGGCGTCGGGGCCGGAGCGGGACAACGGGCAGGGAGGTTCTGTTCGCGAGCCTCGCGGAGCTGCTGGTTTTTCAGCGTGAGCACGTTGATCGTGCGGACCAGGGCTGGCAGGTCCGCGCGAAGTTGCTTGAGTTCGGTGTTCTTGTTGGCGATCGTGTTCTCGAGTCGGGTGATGGTTGCGCGTGGCCGTCTTCGACCTCGGAAGTGCCGGCGCGTTCACGGACGCGCGTGTAGAACTCGGTCTTGAGGTCGGTGTGTCGCGGGGTGAGCGCGTTGCGTGGGACGCCAGCCTCGTGGGCGAGGGCCACGATCGTCGGGGCGGCGCCGTTGAAGCTCTCCGCTCTGCCAGCCAGGATGCGGGATGCGATCGCGTCGTCAGGTGCGGGGCTCATCCGGTGATGTCCTCCAGCGTGGTCCGGATCTGGTCGTGGGTGTCGACACAACCGGATTGCGCCGCAAGCCGGATCAAACGACAGAACCCGGCATCCGCGAGCCCGAGACGAGCCCGAGAGGTCCGAAACAGTCCGACACCAGGTGACACACCCCGACACCATGGATACGCCGCGACCAGACGAAAAGGTCTTGTCCGGCATCACTCGACACCATCCGGCACCCTCTTAACCAGCGGATTCGGGGTTCGAGTCCCTGATGGCGCACAGTACTGAATCGAAGCCCACCTGCAGGATTTCTCCACAAGAGGATCTTGCCGGTGGGCTTTGATCTTGCATGGGACCGGCGTGGGGCCAAATGAGGCCGTACCAGCCAGCCCTTTATTTCTTGGCCTTCTTGTCTCGGCTCCGGCCACCTTTTCGTCGCCGGGCGTGTTTCTTGCCTGTTTGGCCTCGCAGTGAGGTCGCAGCTTTACGGGCTGCTTCCAGTACCAGCTCCGCCGTTGCTTCCGCAGCGCTATGCGCCAGACAGGGCAGCACGCTGGTGTAGGTGTCGGCGGTGAGCACAATGCTGGAGTGCCCGAGCATGGCCTGCACGACCTTGAGGTCGTTGCCCGCGGCCAGCGACAGGCTGGCCGCGCCGTGCCGCAGGTCGTGCAACCGGATCGGCGGCAATCCCGCCTCGGCGACCAGCCGGGTGAAAGCGTGGCTCACATAGCCAGGACTGAGCGGCCCGCCGTCCCGATTGGTGAACAAGAACCCGATCGGTTCGGCTACGTTGTCTCGCCGCTCTGCTTGAAGTGTGCGCAGCGCCGCGATCAGCACGTGATCCAACGCCAACGTGCGCACGCTCGACTCGGTCTTCGGCGGACACACGACGGTGTGCCATTACGGTCCTGGACCTGATGAGAGATCTGCACGACCTCGCCATCCAAGTCGAGATCGCACCAACGCAACCCGGTCGCCTCACCGCGCCGCAATCCGAGCAGCGCGACCGCCAGATACAACGCGTACATCGGATGGACACGCACGTGCGCCAGAAATTCCGCCGTCTGCCGGGCTGTCCACACCGCTACCGGCGGGCGCTCGCCGGTAGCACGCCAGTGCGCAACCCGTGCATCAGTCCACACCACCGCCCGCGGGCGCCGTCCCGACGGCAGCTCCACTAGGTGCGCCGGATTCCGCTCGATCAATCCTACCCGGATCGCGCCGTTCAACGCCGCATGAAGCGTGCCCCTGATCCTCACGAACGTCGCCGGCGACAACGGCCGTTGTCGTTTCGCGTTCGCCCGGGAGAACGCGACGAACATCGCTTGGACTCGCGCCACCGTCAACGACCGCAAGGGCACGGTCCCCAGGTACGGCTTTAGATAGTCGTTCACGTGCTGGGTGTAGAGCCGACGAGTGTTGAAACTCAGGGTCTGCCGCATCTCCAGCCAAAGGTCCAACCACTGCCCCACCGTCACCGCACTGCGCCCCGGAAGCACATCGGCCCCCAGCAGATACGCCCGTGCTTGCACCGCGGCCGCACGGGACCGGAAGCCACCACGACGCACCCGATGCCGGCGGCCGTCCCGGCCACACTGCAACTCCAGTGAGAATACCAACTCCCGTGACCCCGCTCAGTCAACCGAGGGCACCGTCCGCCGCCGGCTTCCTCTCGTGTCTTGCAGCCGCATCGCTTGTACACCGCTGCACGCCTCATCACGCCTCCTTCTAGATCACCTCAGCGTGCGCCTCCACGTCCTCGACCACCACAACCTGTCCGCGAGATAGCCTGGACGAATGGCCCGCGACCAGGGACACAGCCGCAGAATCAAGGTGACGGTCGAAGCAATCGTCGAGATCACCGACGAGAACGCACTCGAAGAAGCTGCAATCGCCGACATCGAAACAACACAATTCTCAGTCCTCCCCGACAGCAACCTCAGCGTCGAGCAGATCAGACAAGAAGAACAGGACCACATCCGAGGCAACGCCGTCGCCGCCGCGCAATGGTTCGTCGACGCAGGCGCCGTGATCGACGATCGATCCGGCATCGAGCTCGTCGAAGCCACAGAATCCGTAGTCGAGATCGACGAAGACGGCGTACCACTCTCCGTCTGGCCGCCCTTCGCCGAACTCTTCCCCCTCTGCACCTGCGGCACAGACAACTGCGATCACTGCAGCGGATCCCAAGTGACACCCCGAACAGCGGCAGCCCTGTGGACAACAGCCGAGGTCCTAGCCGACCAGGCCTACGACGATATCCTGAAACATGGCGATGAGCCGGTCGATGACACTGGTAGCTGGTCAGTGTTTGACGAATTCCCGCGGATCACCTGGCGACAAAACGCCATCTGGCGCCGACAGGCCGCACGCTCCTTCAACGACCTCAGCGACGACCTGGCTGCCGGGAACTGGCCCGAACCACACTGCCCAGCCGAAGAGATGGCACTGCACCTCATCCTCCGCTCGGCTGAATCCGCCGTCGACGACGACTGGGCCGGCCTCACCGAACGCTACGCAGATCTACCAGAACACGACGACGACCACGACTGGGACATGCTCACCGACACACTGTTCCAAGACACAGACATACTCGCCCTGTTCAGCAAACAACTCGACGGCATCGAAGACCCCGACACCGACCAAAACCGAGAACTCGGCATCGGCGACTACCGAGCTCAAGCCTGGTTCGAATGCTTCCTCAACATGGAACCACGCGACCCACGACGACCCTTCCGCCGCTGAACGAGATCAACAGCCAGGCACGACGAACCCCGCAGGGTTCACCGAGCACCTTCGGCACTCCGTCCGAGTCCGACAGACGCTCGGCAGGAGTCGTCATCGCCGACCGTCCCACTAGGAACGGCCAGAAATACTCGTCGAACGGCACGCTGATCAGTGCATGCAACTCCCGCCGCGCCCTGGCAATCTTCGGCTCCGCGTCGAGAGGAAACTTCCGCTGCCGCCCTGGCCAGTTCGAACCAACCTCCCGGAACCGCACTAGGACCGCGGCTGAGGCAGAATCTCATGGTGTTTGACAGACTGCGGCGGTGGCGAGGAGCTCGGTTCTCGCCGCGAACGTCGACGAGCAACGTCGTATCTGGCGTCGCACACAACGTGGTCCAGGCCGGCTCCATCGAGAACCTGTTCATGGGAGGAGCGGGGGACGGGAGTCTCGACCTAGCGATTCCGGCGCTGGACACTCCGGAGTCCTTGCTTTCTTTCGCGAACACCGCCGTCGACTGCGTAGGGCGGACATTTGAATTGGCGGAGCTGAAACGCTCCTTAACCGCCGAATGGCCCTTCTCGTGGTGGGTGTGGACTGGGCCCGCTGGTATCGGCAAGAGCCGGCTTGCCGTCGAACTTTGCCGGTACGCGTCGACCATAGAGTGGCACGCGGGGTTTCTCAGAGAAACGGATCAGGACGAGTTCGGCCACTTCCAGGCTCAGCGTCCAACCCTCTTGGTGATCGACTACGCAGCGCAGCGAAGCAGGTGGCTGTCCGACGCTCTAGTCTTGCTGAGCCGACAGCACCAGGTGTTCCCGGTGCGGGTGCTGATCCTCGAGCGAGACACCTCAGGCGAGTGGTGGTCAGTCACCCGGCGGGTAAATCGGTTGGAGGAGTCCTGCGGGGTCACGGCGGCAATGTACGCGGAGCCCCGCCCGATGTCGGGCCTGGACCGACCGAATGCGCGCACACTGGTCAAGAACATGATCGCGCGGTTGGCCGCAGCACCGCTCACCACAGGTCAGATCGAGCAGGTCGTGGACCGCGCCGAAGCCATGGATCCCGCCCTGCGGCCGCTGTTTGTGCAGGTATCCACGATCGACCGGCTCAGTCCGAGCGAAGAACGACCCAGCCGGGACAACTCGCTACGGCGTATCGTCGCCCGGAGCACCGCATGGCTCGAGTCAGAAGTCGCGACACCTCAGTCAGCCATGCTCGCACACAACCTGCGTTTTCTGGCGACAACGCTGGGTGGCTTGACGGTTACCGACTATGAGTCCTTACACCCCTTACCCGACACGCTCAAGGACCTGCTTCCCGGAGTCTTCCAACGTCTCGGCTCGTCCGTGACGGTCGACGATCTCGTCGATGGAGTCCGGCCGGATATCATCGGCGAGCTCTTCGTTCTCGACCGGTTCGGTGCGGAGCCCACCGTCGCGCTCGCATCGACTCGCATAGTCGGTTATGCCGCAAGGAAATGGCCCGATGCCTACCGCGGCTTCGTGGAACGGGTCGTTGCCGATCATGCCGACCATGTACGGCTGCTCGACTTGCTGAAGGCAAGCGGAGACGGGGAGTCAGTATTGTCGGATATCGAGCTGACCGTGTCCGTCATGCAGCTGCTAGGACGCAGCGATCACCCGGTCATCCGGCAGATCTTCGATCGACTGGATGCTGCCATCGAAGAAGGTCTTATCGAGGCGCGGCGCCGCTTGATCACGACTGCGCGCTTCAAGCTCGCCAAACTGGTCCGGCTGGAAGACGATGCACTACGTGCCCGTGACCTCTACTCCGTGGCACTCGCCGATTGCGACCCCACGTGGCCTGAATACTACTCGCTCCTGAACAACAGGGGCATCACGCTCTGCACCCTGCAATGTGAAGATCTCGCCACTGCGGATTTCAGCACGATCATCGGATCTCCGTCCGCGCCGGCCGAAGTTTGTGCCTGCGCGCTGAACAACCGGGCGAACATCCTCGATACACGGGGGGATCTCGACGGCGCGATCGCCGACCGGTCGTCGGTACTGGAACTTCCTGGAACGAGCTACGACAGACGCTACATCGCTTTGATCCGCCGCGCCATCGCGATGCGAAGACGAGCTAACAGCACTGAGGCGTACGACGACATCAACAGAATCCTTGGTACCGCGGACATCGCCATCGAGCAAAAGATGCAGGCTCTTCTACTCCGGGCCGAGTGGGCACTCAACGATGGGAATCCAGCACGCGCTAAAGCTGACCTTGACGAAATCGCCGCGTCCTATCGGAACTTTGAGAGCGTCGAGAGAAAGGCTCAAGAACTTCGTGACACATTCACAAAGGACAGCTCAACGAAATGATGGGCCGGTCCAACAGTTCCGCGCCGGTGTCTTCACCAGCGTTCGGTGATCGCGTTCATGCGAGGCATCCGGACCGGTCAGCACGGTGGTGATCCCGGCGCTACCGAGGACCACGTCGACGCAGCGGACGGTGATCAGATAGCCACCTGCGCGAGGGTTGGATGCGTCGGTCTTCGCCCTCCAGCGCCGCTAGCTTTGCGTCGGTCGCAGACCAAACTGACCCCGGCTGAGATCGGATCGAGCAGGCCAGTGCGATCTCAGGGAGACCTTGGTTTAGTTCGACTCCGTCTGCCCAGCACCCCGTCGTCACCAGGGAGCGTTGGCGACAATACTGCCAGCATCGCGTGGGTAATCTGTGCGCCAGGACTTTGCCTTTATGCTCACAGAGAACCGAGGCGCTGCCAGCGCACCATGGAGGGACTTCTATGCCTGACCCTGTACTTGTATCCATCGCCGCTGCCGTCGCAGGCCGCGCTGTAGCCGGGCTGTACCAGCTGCTCAAAGCCAAGTTCGCTGACGACCCCGATGCGTCTGCGGTACTCGACGCTGCGGAAGGCGCCGCGGAGGATTCCGTGGAAGTGCGCGAACTCGCAGCCACACTGGAGAAGACGCAGGCTGCCGACCCAGTATTTGGTGAGCAGTTGCGGCAGGAATGGGAACGGGCCACGGTCGAGCAGCACGCCGAGTCCGACGGTGTGACCAATCAGGTCTCCGGGCAGGTCAGTGGCAACGTGGTGCAAGCCCGCGACATCCAAGGGGGAATCAAGTTCTGACACCGGCCGGCAGCCTGCGGGAGCCTCGTGGCCGGACGCGGTCTGGTTCACAGTGCTCCATCGGGGTGAGTGGGGGTATTGCGTCACTGCCTGGCGCGGTCGAGGGAGACTTGCGTGATGTGACCGGCAGCCAGAGCGTGCGGATCGTGATCAACGGCAGCGTGGCCGGCTCCGTGGTCCAGGCAGCATCCAGCACGTTGTTCTTTCACGCCGAGGCACGAGCCCTTTCGGCACCGCGGCAGTAGCCCATAGGTCCGTGCGATTTCATTTGGCCGAGATGAGCAACTGATCGCGCTGGACGCGCTCGTACCGAAGGCGGAGCACCCCGGTGGTCGCTGAGGTGGACGGCACAGGCGGTGACGGAAAGACCCCGTTCGCGGGCCGATTGCCGAGCGCACTGGACGCATCCTCCGGCCCGTCGAACGAACGCACCCCCGCCACATTACACCGAATGGGCTAGTGGCGTACCGTTTCCAGCAGTAGCCGCGCCTCGTGGCGGCAGAGTTCGCTTAGGGCGGTGAGCAGCCTCGCGGCCTGGACGCGGACGTGGCGCGGCACGCGCTCGTCGTGCGCGATCTCCCGGACCACGATGGCGGCCGTTTCTGGTGGTCACGATGGGATTCCGCGGCGGCCTCCGCGGCCCAGATCCGGGCCAGCGGGGTGATTCTGCGGTCCCGAGCCAATTCTCCGAGTCCGAGCGCACCTTCCACGGGTTCGAAGACACCTATCGCCTGGAGTACCTGGACGCGAGCGAACGGGTTTTCGGCGTTCCTGAGGTTCCGCAACACAGTCAACACTTCACCGCGAGAGTCCGGACATTTGCTGCCCAGTGCGCGGGTCGCGTCCCGACGCGCGATAACGGGCAGCGCATCGTCCGTCATCAGTGCCCGCAACGCCTCCAGGCCGAGCGCGTAGCCACGGCCGCCGCATCTATTGAGGTCATCGGCAGCCCACCAGCGCAACGTCGGATGGCAGGACGGGTCGTACGCAATGGCCTGGAAGACCCGTGCAGCGGCGGCGCGATCTCCGCTGTGGTAGCTGAGCAAAGAAATCGCCGCTTGGCGCCGGATCGCCGGTCTTGTGCGCAGATCGTCCCGGATCGCCCGGAGGTCATCGAGGCGATTCAACTCGAGCAGGATAGCGAGCTGGAGTCGTTCGGCGATCCGCTCGTCGTCCAGCAGCGCCGCCAGCTGGGTATGGACTTCGGCTAGGGGCTCGGAGGTCAGCGCGGCAGCGGCCAGCCCAGCCTTGGCCCGTTCCCGTCCGGGTCGGGTGACGTCGGCGAGCGCGGCGCGGGCGTCGGCCAGGACGCGTTCGTGCCACGTCCGGTCCAGTCGCGCCAGCTGTTGTCGTGCATTGTCGACGGCGGTGCGGCCTCGGCTCAGTTCGCTCAGGACGACGACGGCCTCAGGTTGAAACCGTGGCGAGATGCCGCTTAGTGCCACGGCCGCCTCGATACGTTGCGGCGCCGTCGTTTCGGGCCCGGCGAGCAAGTCCCGGAGCTCGCGCTCGACAACGCCTGCCAGCGGCTTTCGAGTACGGGCAGCGGACGCCCTTGCTCCGCTGGCTGGGCCTCAGTCCCGCTGGTCACGTCTTGGCGGACGTAAACGGTCGAGAGCGAGGGGCGGCGCGCGCCGGGGAGCCGGTACGGCATCTCCTCAGCGGCCTGGATCTGCGCCCGCAGCAGGGATTTGATCTTCGGCGGAAGCTCGGGCAATTCCGCCCACTCGGTGGGCGGGTCGACGGTACGATTCGTGGCCGACTGGGATGCAGCAGTGACGTGGAAGTGCACGCCGCCCGTAATGCTGCCGGCTTGGACCGCGGTTCCCACGATGTCCCCGTAAATCAGGTTGGCCGCCGCCACGGGGCGTACTTCCTCCGACACGAGCCCTCCTCCCGCCGTACCTGAATCCTCTCATGGAGGAGGCTCGTGCGTCTGACCCTGCGACCGGCGCCGGCAGATTCGGGATGATCGCAGGGTAGCGCAAGTAACCACCCGTGGACGCCGCCGATCCCGATTCGGCGCGGAGTGCACACCCACCTGCTGCGGTTTCAACGCCTCGGCATCGAAACCCGCCTTCTCGGCCAACTCACGTGCCGCAGTCTGCTCCAGCGACTTGTCACCATACAAGAACGCCATGCGGCCTCGGAACGGCTCATTCCTCTGCTCCATGAGCAGAACACACAGCTCACTGCCCCGAATAGTCAAAATGACCAGGTCAACAGTAACCATTACTGTCTGCCGGGAGACTCATGCCCGAAGACTACCCGCTAGTGTCCTGAGTCATTAATTAGGCCGCAGTATGCGGCGAGGGTTTCGAAGATCTCTTCGGCTGTTTTGGTCCATACGAACGGCTTCGGTTCGACGTTCCATTCGTTGATCCACTTGCGGACGTCGGTTTCGAGTTCGAGGACGCTGCGGTGCGCGGAACGACGCAGTTTGCGGTTGGTCAACACGGCGAACCAGCGCTCCACAAGGTTGAGCCAGGAGCCGCTGGTCGGGGTGAAGTGCAGATGGAACCGCGGGTGGCGCAGCAGCCACTCCTTCACCTTGGGGGTCTTGTGAGTGGCGTAGTTGTCCAGCACCAAGTGCAGGTCCAGTTCCTTCGGGACCGCGGCATCGATGAGCTTGAGGAACCGCAAGAACTCTTGATGGCGATGCCGGCGGTAGTGCTGGGCGAGCACCGATCCGCTGGAGATGTCGAACGCGGCGAACAGGCTGGTGGTGCCATGCCGGACGTAGTCGTGGGTCATCCGCTCCGGCGTGGTGGGCATGATCGGCAGAATCGGTGCTGTGCGGTCGATCGCCTGCATCTGGCTCTTCTCATCGACCGCGAGAACCAGCGCGTTCTCCGGTGGCGACATGTACAACCCGACGATGTCGCGCACCTTCTCGATGAACTGCGGATCGGTCGACAGCTTCCACGTCTCGACCACATGCGGCTTGAGTCCGAAGGCCCGCCAGATCCGCGACACCGCCGACTGGGACATCCCCGTCGCCGAGGCCATCGACCGGGTCGACCAGTGCGTATCCTGTCCCGGCTTCTCTTCCAGCGTTTTCGTGATCACCCGCTCGACCTGCTCATCGGTGACCTCCCGCGGCCGCCCCGGACGCGGCTCATCCGACAAGCCCTCCAACCGACCAGTCAAGAACCGCGACCGCCACTTGGACACCATGTCCCGCGACACACCCAGATCCGCGGCCACCTGCCCGATCGTGCCACCCTCCGCGCACCGCAACACAATCCGCGACCGCGCCGCCAACGCCTGCGCCGTCTTCCGCCGACGCGACCATCCACTCAGGACACTCCTCTCCTCGTCGGACAACACGACCGGTTCAACCTTCGGGCTCGGCATGCCCGCACCTTACCAAGTAACGGCGAATTAACGACTCAGGACACTAGCGTCCTGCCCTCGCTCGATCACTGCGGCAGCGTAGGCGTTCCGCCCAGCAACCCGACGTCGCTCCTGCGAAATAGGCTCGCCATGGAAAAGCGCCTGGCAGTGGGTCGGACACAATGAGTCCTGCTGGTCCTCACGGAGGCCGATTCACCTCAACAAATCAGCCACCATTTGCGCCGCTCGATTCCGATGGTCATCGTCGAGCTCTAGATCACTGGCCAGGGCGCGGAAGGCTGCGGCCCCATCATCGTCATCGAGTACCGCCAGCTCATCGGCGGCATCCCAGCGACGTTCACCAGATAAGTCCGGGTCATCAACCATCCGCCACAGCACGGACCACGCCTCCGAAACGCCACGGGCGGCTTCATCTCCCAGCGAGGCGCACAGCCCATCTCGAAACCGCTGCTCTACGAGCCTGCGGTAGGCGCCATCCCCCTCAAGCACCACCGCAACGCAGCCCGCGTGCAGCCGCACCTCGTCCGGCAGGTATCTGTTGCCAAGCACGAGCGCCAGGCCAGCAGGCATCTCCTCGTCTTCAACAACAGGCAGGGCCTCCGCAGCATCAATCGCACTGTAGGGGTACTCCCACTCAGGAAAGTCGCTGCGACTGCTGAGAAAACAGATTGCCGCGGACGCGGCGGAACCCGAGCCTCTGCAACTCACGATCGTCCTGATACGCATTGAGTCCGGCAGATCGACATCAAAGCTCATCGCCAGCAGACGATCGATCCCCTCTGGGTGCCCGAGATTCCGCAGCGTGATCGCCGCGCCCCACCGATTATCCTGGTCCATCTCCGCGTGTTCGGTGACCGCGGCCAGCGCGGCCGTAGCCTTTGTCCCGACAGACACCCCCGCTGCCCGCAGGCGGTCCACCAGCCAGCCACTACACTCGGGCGCATACCTCACCATATGCTCAAGAAGGGCGTCGGCGTCCTTGCCCCTCGTCGACCACATATCGACCAAGAAAACGGGAATCTGCGAATAGCGGAAGGCCTGCGAGATACCACTCTCGTAATAGTCCATTCCATAGCTGGCAGCAAGCGAATCGAAGACACGGTCCACCGTATGCCACTGATCCTTGGCGGACTGACCTGTCAGCCGGCCAGCGACGTACCGAGCCGCGAGATACTCTTCGAAGGTGGCGTGCGCAAACTTCACGTCTCCATCAGCCGATACGACCAGGCCGGTCCGGCACAAGACATCGTGTAATTCACGAGCACGCACATCGGGATCAACGGCCGTAGACTCAAGCCTCGTATTACGAACGAAGTCTATAGCCACTTGAAGTACTGACCGCTCCGGATCTCGGAATTGCCGCTCGCTCGCAACCCTTTCGAGTAGTTGAATGATGTCACGGTTGGTTTTTCTTTCAGCATTTGCGTACGCGCGACCGACGAAGAGCTTACGCACATACTGCTCATAGAGGTCGGACAACCGCTCAGGCAGTCGTTGGCCCGAATCACGGACCAACAAGTCGCAGAGCATGGTCGCAGCCAAGGGCTGGACCAGCCAATCCAGAAAGTCGTTGCGGCGAACATGGGCGACCACGTTGGCACTCACCTCGAGCGCGTTCGTTATGCCGCGACGTTCGAGCCAGCCGCGGGCGAACCGTCCGAGTGTGGGAATGTCAAAAGGCCTGAGCTCATAGATCGGAAAAGTGTTCCTCACTGCACGGAGATCAGCCTCCTGAATCGGCCTGGTCGCCACGACGAACCTGAGAAACGGGTGCCGCACCCCCTCAGTGATCGCCTCAAGGGCCGCACGTGACTCGTCGACTCCAGCGACCTCGTCCAACCCATCCACTAGAATTAGCCACGGCCTGCCGTCCGGCGCGGCCTTGGCAAAGGTATCGGACGCGGGGTTCGTCAACAAAAATGAACCTAATGCGGCAACTACACCGTCCCTGATCGCTTCCGCGAGTGGGATCCCAGAACGGAACATCCGCGCGTGAATGGGAACCGGCACGCAGGCCGGCGAAGCCTCGCCGTATTGGCGCGTCGCCAACGTTCCGGCGACCCGTCGAAGCAGACTCGACTTGCCGCCGCCCGGGCTGCCGACAATGATCATGTGATCATTCGCAGCGAGTGCACCCTGCCAAGTGGCAGGCCTTCCGCTAAGCCGGTTGATCAAATCCTGGTCGACATACACCGCGCTGAGCGGGACGGTCTCTGCCGACAGTCCAGCACGGGATACCACAGGATGGTCCTCCGCCGCACGCCGAACCGCGTGAAGATAGTCGTCGACGTTAAAGGCCGCGACATCTCGGCCGCCCACGTTGACCACACCGATGTGACGGGCCTGCACCACGTTGCCCGCAACCGCCCCACTGACGTGGTTATGCACGCTGTCCTTCGCCACGCCACGCCCTCCTCCGCACAGCTGCAGCCTCATAAGTACCACAGGCATGGCGCCGGAGGAGAAGGACACAACAACGATGCCCTCGCTCCGACCAACATCGCCGTGCTAGCTCACGACGACTCTCGGCGTACCGGATTGCGGATGACGCTCGTTGATGTCCTTCATAGGACATCAGACCACACGCGCGAGACAGCATGTCTAGCCTGCTCGCAGTCAACGAAGGTGTGATCAGCTGATGCTCGTGCCGTAAGACTCACAACTCGAGCCATTGTCTGCGTCGGAGCTTCATGCGGTAACGTGGCAGCCACGCACGGGGATATACCCCGACGTGGTCGAACTACGCGACAGCATCCGGCACGTGCGAGCCCGAGACGCGCCCGAGAGACCTGAAACAGTCCGACACCAGGCGAAAAGGTCTTGTTCGACATCATTCGACACCATCCGACACGCGCAGGTGCCGACTCTTAACCAGCGGGTTCGGGGTTCGAGTCCCTGATGGCGCACCCTCACACCCCACGTTATCTCCATTGATGACGTGGGGTTTTGTATTATGTGGACACGTTTCTTCCACTTCCTTAGTGTCCATTGTGGTCTGATCCGCGCCCGAGCCGAGCCCGAGAAGTCGGCGTGCGTTCTTGTAGAAGATCTTCGCCGACGCTCAGCAAGTTCGACACCTCCAACGTAACGGTTCCCAAAACCTCCGGCTCTACGTCAGCAACGGAGCCCAATCGGAGACGACGTGCCCACTCAGTCGGCGGTATCCTCTGCCGTCGGCAGGACCGCGCGAGCCTTGCTGCTCGCCGCCTTCCTGTGGCAGACCGCCAGCACTCGAGGTAGCTGAGCACGCAAGTCCGCAGATGCCTCTCGGCCGGTCATCCCAGCAGCACTCCGTCCCGAATGTCCTCATGGCCCGCAGGGCACTTGTTCACTAAAGCGAACCAGTCGGATCGTGCGCGAATTCTCGCCCAAGAGCGTCGACATCCCCCGCCGGCCACCACCTGCCGGTGGTGTCCTTGTCCGCGAACCGCCTGCTGGAGACCCTTCTGACCGGCACGTAGACGTCCCTGCCGGGGCCGTCCTGAAGTGACGGCCCGCGATCAGAAACCGGCGCTTCACCGCTCGTAGGCAAGCCTGTTTGGCCGCTCCGCACGACCGCGAGAGGGTGCCTGATACACCTGTCGCGATCGTGCGTGACCGCCCTGCTACCAGGAGAGTGACTATCTCGCGGTGCGTTTGCCGGGTGGGGTGGTGCGGCTGGCCCGAGTCATGCGGTCACGAAGTCTGCGACGTTCGATCAAGCTGAGCGCAATGAGCGCCAGTTGGCCCCCGATCCCCAGCGTGGCGGCTATCGCCGCGGTGCCGGTCAGACGACGGCGATCAGTAGCGCCAGCCGAAGGATGGGAGGCAAGGACTGCAGGAGACGTTCGAGGCGGCCGAACCATGTCGGGTCGACGAGTCCCTGGCGTCCGGCTCGTTCTTTTCGGCGCTTCGGTGCCGTTTCTGGGGCCGTCGCCGCCGACCGGGCCGTCGCGCAACGGATGATCGCCATCCAGCCAGAAGTCGCCTTCTGATCTGGGTCGGAACCGTGGTCAACCATCAGTCGATTACGCGTGGCTCCCGCACTCCCAAGAGGATGATATCCAGAGCATCAGCGAAGGTGTCCGCGATGTCGAGCCGTTCGATGTCATCATACGACACGACTTTCCCCGCATCACCAAGGAAAACACAAGCGTTCGAAATCCATTCCGCGATAGGATAAAATCTCTGCCCAAACTGTTCTTCAAACTGTTCAGCGATGTCGTATGCACCGCTTCCAGCCAGCTCTGGCTCAAACAGCAGATCGTGGGTATACGGACCGGTACCTACCGGCCGCACCCGCAACCCACCAAGCCCACGCAAAATTTCCTCAGCGCACGGCGAGAGCCGATACCCCTCACCACGAAGTATCGCATCCCACGCGCCGATCGACACCCGCCTGTCCCTGCTCCAACCGCTGCCTTCAAGGAGACGCTCGACTCCGGGCGATAGCCCGTCCAGCGCGCTCATACTGGCGTCCAGCTGATACCGAGGCGTTCGAGCAACGGCGTGCAATATGGAGGGCATGGGTCTATACCAGTCCCGTGAGCAGTCCCGCCACTATTGACGGGACTGCTCACGTACGGATTCCATGGCGCCACCGCGGATGGCGTCAGGCCCCTCGTCAAGATATGCCCTGGCCAGCGCATTAACCTCGGCACAAGCACCGTGTCGGTTACTCAAGGGAGCAATCGCCTCCATTTCACGACGTAGTTCGTCCGGGATGTCAAGACCCTCACGAGCATGTCCGTGGTGGACGCGACCCGACGGTGACGTGTACTGGGCGGCAACCCAGGGAATTATGCACGTAACGGTGCGGGTTAGGGTCAGCCTTCAAACCTAAAGGATCGGCACTCATATAACGGCCCGACCCTTGATCATAATGCCGGAAATAGTTGTAGTTCAGATCACTTTCCTGGTCAGCGTACTGCCCTGCGAACCTCAGCGGCGTATAGGCTTCGGTAAGGCTCCACTGTTGTGTACGACCCCACACCGTCGTGCGGTGGAACCACACGATCCCACCCCCCGCCACACACAGCCGCGACCGGCATCCGATGCCTGCCGAACGTGCCGTCGCTACCGTTCGACAGGCAGGTGACCTGGTTGTTCAGTCCCCTACAGCACGGCAGGCGAGGCGTGAACGGCGTTCTCCACCAGGTCGGACCCAGTCAAGGCCTGGCGCTTTCTGATCCGAGTAGCAAGGCCGGACCGATAACCGACTCGTCATCGACAACGGAAACACTTGCGCGATCAGCAGCGTCGCCTCGGCCAGCGTGGTGGCTGAGGCAGGGCACGATGCCGACCACCCTGATGCTTACTCGGCGCACCCGTTGGTGGCATTGCACTCTCGGCCGCCGCCAGATTGAGGTTGGACCGCGGACAGGTTCCAACCGCTGACACAACAAGCCCTGTCGGCCCGGTGGGCAATTCCCGCCACATTAACGCGGCCAGCACCGGCAGGGCTACCTGCCGGTGCTGCGCGACGCCGTGTCCTCGGTGGAGTTCAGCAGGCCTTGACGATGGCCGAGTGCGCCTTGCCGCCGAGGTCGAGGATCTGCACGTTCCGGTTACCGGCGGGCACGCGGACTTGATAGGTGCCGGGGTTGACCGGGTAGCCGAAGTAGCTGCCCGCCGGAGCGGCCCCGGTGCCCGCGATCATCGAGCCGTCGGTGCGGTGGATCGTGGTGGAGACCGCTTTGCCGCAGTTGTTCGAGATGTAGATCTTGCCCTTGGTCGCGGCGGAGGCCGAACCCGCGCCGAAGACCGAGATGGCCAGACCCGCGGTGGCCAGAACGGTGAGAACGCGCCGGGTGGTCGTCATGGTGCTCCTCCGGTTGTTGTGTGGATAGGCCGAAAGATATCCGTAGGCGCGTCTGCGCACTATCGGTCGAACGAACCACACCGCCATGTCCGGGAAAGGTCGGGAGAACCGGCGAAACAGGCCCTAGGCGTGGAATGCCG
The DNA here is from genome assembly GCF_040682875.1 of Amycolatopsis sp. NPDC051071. Taxonomy (NCBI): domain Bacteria; kingdom Bacillati; phylum Actinomycetota; class Actinomycetes; order Pseudonocardiales; family Pseudonocardiaceae; genus Amycolatopsis; species Amycolatopsis sp. NPDC051071. The sequence goes on from NZ_JBFBBY010000027.1 coordinate 47,899, forward strand.
TGGTCGCGTCGAGTGCGGCTCGCCCGGTGGTGACCCGGTTCACGGGCGCGGTCTTGTCGGCATAGCCGAAGGAAATGCCCAGGAGCAGCTTTCCCGAAGTGACACCGAGTTCACCACGGACGGTGTCGGCGTAGAAGCTCAGCAGGCCCTGCGGGCAACTGTCCACACCGTACGCGGTCATCGCCAGGAGCAGTGTCTGCATGTAGGCGCCGACGTCCGCCGCCAGTCGCGGCCCGCCGTCACCGGTGACGAACAGGAACGCGGCGTGTGGCGAACCGTAGAAACGCAGGCTTTCCGCGTCATAGGCCGCACGGGCCGCCGAGTCGTCCGGGGCTATGCCCAACGCTCCATACAGCTCCGCGCCGAACACGGCCCGGCGCGCGTGATGCACCTCTGAGTACATGTCCTCGGAATACGGGAAATCTGTCGAGACGCGCTTTTCGGCGTGGGCCGTCCGCAAGGCATTCGCCAGCCGCTCGCGCATCGCGCCGCTCACCACCTCCACCTGCCATGGCTGCGCATTGGAATTGGACGGTGCGGCACCGGCCAGCGAGAAGATCGCGCGCATGGTGTCCTCAGGCACGGCTTCAGGACGGAAAGCGCGTGTCGCGTGACGACCGCTTATCAGCTTCTTCGCGCTGTACGTCAGCTCAACAGGGACCGACCCGCTCATGAAACACTCCTCAACGGCAACTTAGGTAAACGCTTGTGTTTACTTATGAGCCGACCCTAGCAACCCGCCCCGCCAAAGTAAACACATGCGTATACTTGCCCGATGGGAACGACACCTACGGCCTCTCGACGACGGGGACGTGGCGGCCGGGAGCGCATCCTGGCCGCGGCCGCCCAGTTGTTCGCGACTCAGGGCATCAACGCGACCGGCATGGAACAGGTCGCGGAGGAAGCACCGGTCTCCAAGCGCACGCTCTACGTGCATTTTCGGACCAAGAGCGACCTGGTCATCGCGCACCTGCAGGACCTCGCGTCGTCGGGCGCGACCCTGGAAAGCGGCTTGACCCGCGAGGACATTCCCGCGCGGGAGCGGCTCCTCGGCCTGTTCAGCCTGCCCGTGGGGACCACGCCCCCGGTACGTGGATGCCCGTTCATCGATGCCGCCGCGGAGTTCCCCGACGTGGAGAGCGCGGTTCACACCTACGCCCGCGAGCAGAAACTGCGGATGGTGCGGCTCGTCACCGCACTGGTGACGGAACTGGGCTGCCGCGACCCCGGCGCACTCGCCGAACAATTGGTGATCCTCGCGGACGGGGCCGCCAGCCGGGCCATGGTGCTGAACGACGCCGATTACGGCAGGCATGGACGGGCGGCGGCGGAGATCCTCCTCGAACGCGCTCTACCAACCACTTAGGTGCGGGGCAGCGTCAGGTCCGAACCGGGCCGACGCCAAGCAACACACCAAGGTGCCGGCTCCTCTTGAGAGGCAGGGCAAAAGGTGGCGGACGGCCGCTCAACGGAACAGGCTCATTGCCGCCACGCCTCGCCCAGTTCGAAATCGGACCATTTGGTGTCGTTCCAGTTCGTGCGCGGGTTGGCCATCCCGACCCCGCCGGGTGGTTTGACGAGATTCAGTTCGACCGGACGCCCGCTTTGCACCGCGGCGACGAGAGTGTGGTGCTTGTCGCCCATGAGCGACAGCTGGTTCGGGTTGTTCGGCGGGTAATACACGGGAACCTTGACCGGCGTGTTCATTTCGCCGTTGGCCTTCCAGTCCTTGATCTTCCCGTCGACGATCTTCGTGCTGACGTGGTTCTGCATCGGGATGATGTCCGTGAAACCCGTCCCTGGGAGCTTCTGCTGGTTCGGGTTGTAGTTGTAGGTGCCCAGCACCTCCATCCGCTTGAACTTACGCGGTGGATTCGGCGCGACGAAGTCCTGTTTGCCCGGCGCGGGCGTCGGGGCTCCGTTGTTCGGCTGAGCGGGTGGGTAGTTCGGTTTCTTGTTGCGGTCCGGTACCGGGGGCTTCGGCTTTTTGCCGCCGTCCGGTTCCGGGGGTTTCGGTTTCTTGTTGCGGTCCGGCACCGGAGGTTTCGGCTTTTTACCACTGCCGCCGGTGTTTCCCGCGTTGTGGCCGCCGCCGGGTGTACCCGGTGGCTTGCTCGCCCCGGAGCCACCGCAGTCCATGAGCCCGAGCGGATCGGAGTGCGCGTAGGGGTCCCCTGGGTAGGCGACCGGGTTCGGTCCCGCTTCCAGCCCGAGCGGATCCTGGCTGAGGTAGCGCGCGGTCGCCGGGTCGTAGTAGCGGTGCACGTTGTAGTGCAGACCGGTCTCGTCGTCGGCGTATTGCCCGGGGAACCGGAGCGGAGTGCGCGTTTTCGCGCCCGCGGACGGCAGATGCCTGCCCCACAGGGTTTTTCGCCCGTACCAGGCCATTTCCCCGTCGGAGTCGAGCAATTCGAGCGGGGTGCCCACGGCGTCGGTCACCACCGAGTGGAAACCTTCCCCGCCCGGCCCGCGTTCCCGCTGGGTCACCGGTTCACCGCTGCCCGGATGCCGGTCCCAGGTGATGACGTGGCCGGCGCCGGAGGGGTCGATGTGCACCTGTTCGATCATCACGTCGCCGTCCCAGGCGAACTCCAGCGACTCGGCGACACCGCCGTCCTGCCCGAGCCGGTGTTTGGCGATCCGGCGTCCGAGCGGGTCATAGCGGTACCGCCAACGACCGCCATCGGGTGTCGCGACCCCGATCAGCCGGTTGGCCGCGTCCCAGACGTAGTGCCAGACCCGTTCACCGTTCGGATGCTGTTCCCGGCGCAGCACCCGGCGCCCCAGCGGATCGTGCTCGTAGGTGACCGCGCCGGCCGCCTTGACCGTATTGCGCTCGTAGAACCGGGGGCCTGCTTCCGCGTCGGCGGGCCATCCGCCGGTCGACGTCCCGGCCACCAGGTTGCTCGCCGTGTCGTAGGCGAAATCCTCTCGGAGGCCGGTGGAGGTCACCGTGGTGAGGCGGCCCAGCGCGTCGCGGCTGAAGGTCGTCCGGCCGGCGATCGGATCCCAGGTGGCGGCGAGGCGGCCGTCCGGGGAGTAGTCGAACGTCCGGGTCCGGCCGGGTCCGTCGTTCGTGAAGACCGTCTGGGTGACCAGCCGGTCATCCGGTCCGAACGACTGCTGGAGCAGGTAGGCGTCGTCCACCATCCGGCCGTCTGGCCGTCCCTCGTCGTCATAGGAGTACCGCACGGTATGTCCGGAACCGACCAGGGCGATCGGCCGGTCTTCGTGGTCGAAGAACCACTCGCTCTCGGCACCGGAAGGGGTGCGGCGCCGGATCAGGTTGCGCTCGGTGTCATAGGCGAACGTGACCGCGCGGCCGTCGATCGTCTCGCGAACGACACGGCCGTAGGCGTCCCGCACGAACTCCACGACCGAATCCGCCGAGGCCACGCGGACCGCTTCGCCGACCGGATCGTAGGCGTACCAGGTGCTTCCGGTGGGAGCGTGTACCTCGACCAGGTTGCCGAGTACGTCGTAGCGGTACTCGGTGCTCCCGCCGTGGAGGTCCACCGAGCGCACCAACCGGCCTGCCGCGTCGTAGTCATAGCGGCTTGTCCTGCCGTCGAAGTCGACCTGCTCGACCAGCAGGCCCCTGGCGTCGTAACGGTAGGTCCAGGTCAGCCCGTTCGGATTGGTGACCGACACCGGCCGCAGTTCGGTGTCGTAGCGGTAGGTGGTGCGCCCACCCGCGGGATCGATCGTGGCGGTCAGCCGATCGAAGGGCCCGTACTCGCTCCGGCTCGTCCGGCCGAGTTCGTCGACATGCTCGATCTCGTTGTCTTCACCGTCGTAGCGCCAAATCGCGCGGTCCCGGCCGTCGCGGATCCGGAGGGCGGGCAGGCCGCTCACCGTCCAGCCGAGCTGAGTCCGCGGCCCGCTGCCGTCGGAGACCGATCGTGGCCTGCCGAACTGATCCCGATCGTCGGAGGACGGCACCGGCTCTTGGCCCGCGTCGAGCCGTACCGGGGTGGCGACGCCGACGGGCTCCCGCAACGGGTCCGGCGCCGACTCGTCGTAGAACCGCCGCCAGTACCGGTCGCCGTCGCGCACCGTGATCGAATGCAGTGCTTCGCCGTCGTGTTCGAGCAGTGCGACGCTGCCGTCCGGGCGGGTCACCCGCGTGACCCGGCCCTCGTCGTCGTAGTCGTAGCGGGTGGTGTGGCCGAGTGCGTCCGTGCGGGAAAGCAGCCGGTCGTACCGGTCCCATTCGAAGGTGGTGGTGTGGCCGAGCGGGTCGGTCTCCCCGATGGTCTGATTCGCCTCGTTGAGCTGGAAAACGGTGCGGTGGCCCAGTGAATCCGTATGCGTGGTGACCCGGCGCGCACGGTCGTAGTCGAAGGCGCCGTCCAGGAAACCGTCCGTGCCGACAGCGCGTACGCAGCGGCCGTGCTCGTCGTAGACGTGGCGGTACCAGACTCCGTTGCGATCCTGCCAGCCGGTGAGACGGCCATCGGCGTCGTAGTCGAACAGGAGGGCAAGGCCCGAAGAGTTGACGACTCCGCTGAGGTGTCCGGATACGTTGTAGTGGTAACGCGTCACCACGACGTCGGCGCCTGCCTGGTCGCCGACGACCCGGAGTTCGGTGATCCGGCCGCGTTCGGCGCGAAGCCCGACCACGATCCCCGTGGAATACCGGAAAACGGCGGGAGCCCCGGCTTCGTCGTACTCGACGTCGACGCGTTCGCCGTCGGCTTCGATCGCACGCAGTGGCAACACCTCGCCACGCCGGGCGCCGAAACGCAGGGTCCGCCCCCGGCGATGGTCGGTCACGGTGGCGGTGCCGTCCGCATCGAGGGACAACGGCCACCGCGGCCCCTCCACCGGGAGCACCGGACGGGCATCGGACGGCAGCGGGTAGACCAAAACCATGCCGTCCGGCGAGAAGTAGCAGACATGTTCGGCGTCCACCTCGATGCGCTGGTCCGCGAAGGACGACCAGGACGGGCCGAACCAGCGCCCCGCGCGATACGAAGAAACATGCGTCCGCTCGAACCGCAGTGCCGTCAGTTCCAGGTCGATCTGGGTCAGCACGACTTCGCCGGTGGCGATGTCCACCGGATCGGATCGGTAATTCCGGTTGTCCGGGCCGACTCCACGATCACGGGGGTTATCCGGTTTGTTCGGGTTATTCGACGAAGAGGAAGAGGTGCCGCCATTGTCGGGGCCCCTGCCGCCCTGCGATCCTCCACCGTGGCCGCCTTCGCCACCCTGGTTGCCTTCGCCGCCCCGATTGTTCTTGTCGCCGCCGGAGTTGGTGTTGCTCTCGCCACCACCACCGCGGTGGTTGCCGTCGGCGCCGGAGGTATGGGTGGAGTCGTTGTCGCCGTCCGGGTTGCTTCTGCTCTTGTCGCCCCCCTTGGGCTTGGGTCCGGGGGACTTGGGCTTGCCGGCGGGCTTGACCGCCCCGCCTTTGAGGTTCTTCAACGCCTTCCCGGCGTCGCCGAACAGGTCTCCCGCCTTCTTCAACAGTGGCACCAGGCCTTTGAGTGCCTTCACCAGCTTTGTGGTGAGACCGGCGATCTTGATCGCGGTCTTCGCCACCGCCGCCACCACCTGCGGCACCACCCACGTCAACCCGATCCCGAGCGTGAACACCACCTGGAGCGCCCACGAAATCAGATGCCCGACCAGCTCCGCGATGATGTCCCGGACCAGCGTCCGGACCGCGGCGACGACCTCCCCCGCCGTCTTCACCCCACTGGCCGCGCCCTCACTGCCTTTCTGCGCGCTCTCGAGCAACGTCGACGTGTTTTGCGCTTGCTTCCGATAGGTATCGGCCGCCTCGCCTTTCCAGCTGTCGAGGTCTTTCTTGACCAAGTCCACCAGCTCGACCGACACGGTCCCGAGTTCCTTGGCGACATTCGTCCACGTCTGCGACTGCGCCGCGACCTCGTCCGCGTTCCCGGCGAGAGCGTCGAGCGCGTCCTTCAACGGCCCGACATGCTCGATCAACCAGCCGACACCGGCGGCGAAGATCGTCCCGAACGGGTCCATCACCGCCGTCATCGCGTCCAGCGCGGTGCCGACCGCCCCCATCGCGACCGAAGCCCAGTCACCGCTTTCGATCGCCGACTTCAGATCAAGCGCGCCCTCCAGCAACGGCACACCCGAAACCGCCGTCGTCGAATCCTTCACCGGTGCGACAAGCGGATTACTCACCAAGTCCCCTCACGATGCGGCCACCCCGTGCCGACACACGGCGGAATCGACGGTACCGGGAACCTGACGGCCGGCGACCGAACCGACCTGGTCTTGCCCATTCGCGCCATCACGGTTGCCTCTGTGGCCCATCCCACCGAGGGGCGGGAGCCTGCGAGTGATCGGTGCTAGTGTTGGCTCACTGGAAGTAAAAACGTGTGGTCACGGCCACGCGCGCACACGCGGTATCGGATGAACCGCCACTTCTTCATCAAGAAGGAGTGCGCAGTGATTTTCCGTCGCGATGGAGCCGTCCAGGATCCCGACGCCCCAAGTGAAAACCCTCGTTCCCTCCGTCAAGCGGGGGTGGCCCTCGCCGGGCTTTCGGCGGTGTTCCTGTTCGAGATGCTCGACAATTCGATCCTCAACGTCGCCTTGCCGACCATCGGCCGTGAGCTGGCGGCGTCGACGACCGCGGTGCAGTGGGTCACGGGTGTGTACGCGGTCGTGTTCGGCGGGCTGATGCTGGCTTTCGGCGCGTTGGCCGACCGGGCCGGCCGTCGCAGGATCATGCTGGCCGGGCTGGTACTGCTGGGGGTGGCGAGCCTGGCGACCGCGTTCGTCACCACGGTGGACCAGCTCATCGCGATCCGCGCGGCGATGGGGGTCGCGGCCGCGATGACGACGCCCGGCTCCCTCGCCTTGGCGTTCCGCCTGTTCGACGAGGACGGGCTCCGGATCCGCGCGACGACGCTGATCTCGACGGTGGGCCTGGTCGGGCTGGCGATCGGGCCGACGACGGGTGGTTTCGTGCTCACGTTCGCTCCGTGGCAGGTGCTGCTGCTGGTGAACGTGCCGGTCGCCGCGCTCGCGTTCTTCGGCATCCGGCGCGGTATCCCCGCAGACAAGGCGGACGAGCTGCACCGCGACCCGATCGACGTCGCGGGTGCCCTGCTCGGCACGGCCGCGATCGTGCTCGCGCTCATCGCACCGACGTTGTTCGTCCACACCGGCGCCACGTCACCGCTCCCGTGGCTGGCCACGGCGGCGGCTCTCGTGCTGACGGTGCTGTTCGTCCTCCGCGAGCGTTCCGCCCGCTATCCGCTGCTCGACCTCGGACTCGTCGCCCGTCCGCTCGTGTCGAGCGGCCTGGCGTTCAAGGCCGCCTCGGCCCTCGCGACGGCCGGCCTCGGCTACCTCGTGACCCTGCAGCTCCAGCTCGACTGGGGCTGGGCACCCGCACAGGCGGCCTTGGGCATGCTCCCGCAGGTCGTCGTGCTCATCGCGGGCGGCGCGCTCATCGGCCCGCTGGTCACCCGTGCCGGTCTCGACAAAGCCGCCTGGCTCAGCGCCGGAGCCGTCGTATGCGGGCTCGCCGTCTACGGACTGCTGGGCAGGCTCGGGTACGTCTGGGTCGCCCTCGCACTGGTGCTCGTCGCCGCGGGGATGCGCGTCGTCGGTGTCGTCGCCGGGACCAACGTGATGCGTGGTCTCCCGGCAGGCCGCATCACCATCGGAGCGGCACTGGTGGACACCGCGGGCGAAGTCACCACCGGAATCGGCATCGCCCTCAGCGGGACCGTCATCGCCGTGCTCTTCACCGGCGACATCGCCACACCGGGCTGGAGTGCTCACCAGACCGCGGAGTTCCGGGAGGCGGTCACCCTGGCAGGCCTCGCGCTCACGGTCATGGCGGCGGCGCTGGTGGGCTGGGGCATCGTCCGTGCCCACGCTCGGCCGGGGAAGACCGGCTGAACGCCGACGATTACGTCGAATCGGCCAATACCCGCGGAGCTGGAGCGAGTACGTTCTGATGGGCGGCGAAACACGCCGGCCAGGGAGAGGGACGTGATGAATCAGTTTCGCGACACCGCCTCGGCGTTGCGGGAACTCACCGAGTCGATGCGGCTCGACGAGTCCCGTGACGACCTGCTGGCGCGGGTGGCGGGAAAGGTGGTCGGGCTGCTGCCAGGAGCGGACGCGGCCACGGTCACGTTGTACTCCGGCGACGAGCCGAGCACCGTCGCCGCCACCGACGAGTCCCTGCTCCCCTTGGACAAGGCGCAGTACACCGCCGACGAAGGCCCGTGCCTGAAGGCGGCCACCAGCGGGACGATCGTCCGGACCACGCTGGAGACCGCCGCCGAACGCTGGCCGGACTTCGCGGCCGCCGCCGAGCAACTCGGCGTCAAGACCGCGCTGGCCTGCCCGTTGTTCCTCCCCGACGACGGGCACGGCTACCGGAAGCGCGAAACCGAGCCACTGGCGGGCGCCCTCAACGTCTGGAGCTTCGAGGAGAACGCCTTCGACCCGGTCGAGGCGGCCCTGGTCGCGATGTTCACCTCGGCGATCTCGGCGATCGTCCTGACCGCGACCCGCTGGGCGGCCGCCGAGAAACAGGCGGAGACCCTGGTCGCCGCGCTGGAGACCAGGGACGCCATCGCCACCGCGAAAGGCATCGTGATGGCACGTCTGGGGCTGAACGCCGACGAGGCGTTCCGCTGGCTCACCGAGGCATCACAGCACACGAACCGCAAGATCCGCGAAATCGCCGTGCTGATCGCCGAGGACCCCGCGGTGGTGTTCGGACGCTAGCCGTCCCGCGCCGGAAGTTCGTGTCGTAAGCACGGTGACCGGCCCGTTCGCCGGATTCGCGGTCGACACGAGGACGTGACTCGCGTGCCTGAAGGCGTAACTCGCGTGCTTGAACTTCGCACACGCGTGCTTGAGCACGTAACTCGCGTGCTTGAACACCGCACACGCGTGCTTGGGCACGCGAGTGCGGGATTCACACCGTGGTCGACTCAGGGCATAACGTGCGAACTTCCGGCTCGGGGCACTAGCCGAGTGTGATCCGGCGGTTCTCCCTCGACGACTCGAGACCCGCCTCGGCGAGCCGGATGCCGCGTACGCCCGCCATGAAGTCGTACGGGTGCGGCGCGTCCTCGACGACGTGGCGGATGAACTGCTCCCACTGCGCGCGGAAGCCGTTGCCGAAGTCCTCGTTGTCCGGGACTTCCTGCCATTGCGCGCGGTACGACCTGGTCTCCGCGAGGTCCGGGTTCCACACCGGCTTCGGGGTGGCTTCACGCGGCTGGATCACGCAGTTGTGCAGGCCCGCGACGGCACTGCCGCGGGTGCCGTCGACCTGGAACTCCACGAGTTCGTCGCGGTGCACACGCACGCACCAGGACGAGTTGAGCTGCGCGATGACACCGCCTTCGAGCTCGAAGATGGCGTACGCGGCGTCGTCGGCCGTAGCGGTGTAGCGGTCACCCTTCTCGTCGACGCGCTCCTGGATGTGGGTGACGGCCTTCGCGGTGACGGCATTGACGGCACCGAAGAGGTTCTCCAGTACGTAGTTCCAGTGACAGAACATGTCGACGACGATGCCGCCGCCGTCTTCGGCGCGGTAGTTCCAGCTCGGGCGCTGCGCGCTCTGCCAGTCGCCCTCGAAGACCCAGTAGCCGAACTCGCCGCGCACGGAGAGGATCTGTCCGAAGAAGCCGCTGTCGATCAGCCGCTTCAGCTTGAGCAGGCCGGGGAGGTACAGCTTGTCGTGGACGACGCCGTTTTTCACCCCCGCGGCCTCCGCGTGCCGCGCCAGCGCGAGCGCGCCTTCGACCGACTCGGCCACCGGCTTCTCGGTGTAGATGTGCTTGCCGGCGTCGATGGCCCGGACGATCGACTTCTCCCGCACGGCGGTCAGCTGCGCGTCGAAGTAGAGCGGGAGGTCGTCGTCGCCGAGCGCGGCGTCGAGGTCGGTGGTCCAGCGGGTGAGCCCGTGCCGGGTTGCGATCTCTTCGAGCTTGTCCGCGTTGCGCCCGACCAGTACCGGCTCCAGCTGGACCCGCGACCCGTCGGCCAGCTCGACGCCACCCGCCTCCCTGATCGCCAGTACCGAGCGCACCAGATGCTGCCGGTAGCCCATCCGCCCGGTGACGCCGTTCATCACGACGCCAAGTTTCCGCGTGGTCATCCGTTCTCCTTTGAAAGCGCTTTCTCACTATTCGTGAACCAGGTGGCGGCCGCGCGCGACGGTGTGGCGACCGGGACGATGTCCGGGTACCACGCCTTCTCCCACTCCAGTGAGATCCGGCCTGCCCCCGAGACGACGTCCTTGACCTGGAAGTATCCGAGGTGGCCGCCGAGTACGGCCCGGGTTTCGGCCGGTGTCTCACCGGAGCGCCCGTGCGCGAGAGCGATCAGCTCGCGTAGTCCGGCGATCACCGGCTCGTCCGGGCCGGGCGCGCACACCTTCGCGTCGCCGGCGAGGCGGGCCACCTCCAGGCCGACGCCTTCGATCAACGCCCGTAGCTGCGCGGCCTTCCGCTCTGAAAGTCCTCTGTGGACGACTTCGTCCGGATGCGCCCGGAACTTGAGGCCGTGGCAACCGTGCGCCGCGGCCACGGGGACACCGGGCATGCCGAGTGTGCTCACGGCGAACCGTCGTTCCACGTAGCCTCCTTCGGCCGGTCTCGGTCAATCCTGAAAGCGCTTTCTCATCGTGTCAAGTGAGGGCCTTCTCACGTGCCGTCGATCAGCCGGACGGCCAGGCCGGGACTGAACCTCCCGGCGGGCACGGACGGCGCGATCCCGCACTCGCCGTCGGAGACGCCCGGCGTCTTGACCCAGAGCAGCAGCTCCACCCACCGCCCACCGCCCGCCTGTGCCGGGCCCCCAGCTTCCGTCCCGGCGGGTCGCACCACTGTCCATTGTGGCCGGTTTACCGAGAAGCCACGGACGTCGCGCACGCCCGCCGAGTTCAGCCTGCTCGCCATGGTGGCCGAGCCGGTCCGAGGATGACGATCAATCGGAGGGCGTCAGGAAACGGCCGGATCGTAAGTGCGGACGGCGTCGAGGTACTCGGTGATCGCGTCCCGGTTGCGGAGCAGGCATTCCGCGCGCCGGGTCATCCGGTCGCGTTCGCCCTCCAGGGTTTCGAGCATCTCCGGGGTGGCGTCCGGGAAGTAGATCTGCCGGGGTTTGTCAAGGCACGGCAGGATCTGCTTGATGATCCGCGTCGGCAGCCCGGCGTCGAGCAGGCCGCGGACCTGGATGACCCGGTCGACCGACGACTCGTCGTAGTCCCGGTAACCGTTGGCCATCCGCGCCGAGATGATGAGACCCTGTTCCTCGTAGTACCGCAGCAGACGGCGTGCCGTGCCCGTCCGCTCCGAAAGCTCCCCGATCCGCATGTGCGCCACCTCACCAAGGCCGGCTTGACCTTCACATGTATGTGATGGTTCGAGCATACGGAGTATGACTCCGAAACTCCCACTCGGCGCGCTGCTCGCGCTGACCACGGCGGCCTTCATCACCGTCCTCACCGAAGCCCTGCCCGCCGGGGTGCTGCCCGCGATGAGCGCCGATCTCGGCGTCGGCGAAGCGGCCACCGGACAACTCGTGACGGTCTACGCGATCGGCACCGCGCTCACCGCGATCCCGCTGTCCGCAGCGACGGCGGGCTGGCGGCGCAAACGCTTGCTCCTGACCGGGGTGGCGGGGTTCGCCGTCGCCAACACGGTCACGGCACTGTCCACGAACTACCCGCTGACACTCGGCGCGCGGTTCGTCGCCGGGATCGCGGCAGGCGTGGTCTGGGCCCTGCTGGCCGGATACGCGCGGCGGCTCGCGCCGGAAGCGGTGCAGGGCAAGGCGATCGCCATCGTGATGACCGGTATCCCGCTCGCACTCGCGCTCGGCATCCCGGCGGGCACGTTCCTTGGCGGCGCCATCGGCTGGCAGGTGACGTTCTCGATCATGTCGGCGGTCGCGCTCGGCCTGCTCGCCTGGATCGCGCTGGCCGTCCCCGATTTCCCCGCCCACGACAAGGGCGGCAGGCTCCCGGTGCGCAAGACCCTCGCCGTGCCGGGGGTGGCCGCGGTCCTGTTCGTGACGCTGGCCTTCGTACTGGCGCACAACATCCTCTACACCTACATCGCGGCCTTCCTCGGCCACGTGTCGATGGGTGGCGCCGTCGATTTGATCCTGCTGGTGTTCGGGCTCGCGTCGATGGTCAGCATCTGGCTCGTCGGCGCGCGGATCGACCGGCGGCCGCGGGCGCTGACCATCGCGGGGACCCTGCTCGTGGCGCTGGGCGCGACGATGTTGGCTCTGCTGAGCGAAAGTCCGGCGATGGTCTACGTCGCGGTGACGCTGTGGGGGCTCGGCTGGGGCGGTATCCCGACGCTGCTGCAGACCGCGGTGGCGAAGGCGGGTGACAAGGGTGGCGCGGCGGATATCGCGCAGGCCATGCTCATCACCCTCTGGAACGCGGCGATGGCCGGCGGCGGGGTCGTCGGTGGCGCCCTGCTCGACGGCTTCGGCGCCGCGTCGTTCCCGTGGAGTGTCCTGGCGCTGCTCGTGCCCACGCTGGCCGTGGTGCTGGTGGCCAGGCGGCACGGGTTCACAGCGGCAGTTCCGGATGACTCCGGATCGCCTCGAGAACCAGGTCGACGGCGGCGCGAGGCGGAGACCCACGCCTGATGGCCGCGGTGATCGAGCGGGTGACCGGTGTCGCGAGCTCGCGGGTGGCGACACGGTAACGCTTGTCGACGGCGAGGCCGGGCAGCAAGGCGATCGAAAGCCCGGCCTCGACATGCCGCAAGGTCATCATGTAGTTGCTGAACCGGCAGACCACGCGTGGTTCGAATCCGGCTTCACGGCAGAGCCGGGTGGCCAGATTCGCCATATACGACTGGGGGATGTCGAACGCCCACGGCTCACTCGCGTACGCGGCGAGGTCGGCGGGGCCCCGGCCGGCGGCGGGGTGACCGGGCGGGACGACGAGCACGATCGGGTCGGCCGCGAGCGGGACCAGTTCGACGTCCGGCCCCAGCGGCTGCTCGACGAAGTCGGTGGTGGTGATGATGACGTCGGCGTCACCCACCCGGAGTGCGGGCATGCTCAGATGCGGCTCGAGTTCGAGCAGTTCGATGTCGAGCCGCGGATGCGACCGGGCCAGCCGGGTCACCGCGGGGACGGCGATGGTGTGGATCGCGCTCTGGAAGGCGCCGAGCCGGACGAGCCCCGTCGGTGCTTCGCCGAGACTGCGCAACTCGGCCTCGACGGTGTCCATATGGTCGAGGATCGCTCTCGCGCGGCGGGCCAGCATCAGCCCGGCGGGGGTCAGGCGGACGCGGCGGCCGGTGCGTTCCAGCAGCCGCGTATGCGTTTCCGCCTCCAGGACCGCGAGCTGCTGGGACACGCTGGACGCACTGAGGTTGGCCGCCTTCGCGACCGCGCGGACGGTGCCGAGGGTGTCCAGCCGGCTCAGCAGGCTGAGTCTCCATGGGTTGAGCATGGACCCATTGTTGTACGGATCAAGCGAACAGCACAGCCATGATTGTGAGCTGGACGTGTCGCTCGGCCGGGCCTTACCGTCGAGGTATGGCTGCTCCGACCACTGATGGCTTGACCACCGCCTCTTCGGCCTTCTGGGCCGACGCCGACCGGCACCTCGTGCGTTACGCCGGGGCCGGCGACTTCACCCGCGAGATCATCGACCACGCCGCAGGCAGTTACCTGTTCACCGAATCCGGGCGCCGGATCCTCGACTTCACTTCCGGGCAGATGAGTGCGATCCTCGGGCACTCGCATCCCGAGATCGTCGCCACCGTGCGGCGGCAGGTCGGCTCACTCGACCACCTGTTCAGCGGGATGCTGAGCCGCCCCGTCGTCGACCTTGCCCGGCGGCTCGCCGGGACTCTGCCGTCACCGCTGGAAAAGGTGCTGCTGCTGACCACCGGGGCGGAGTCGAACGAGGCCGCGATCCGGATGGCGAAACTCGTCACCGGGAAACACGAGATCGTTTCGTTCGCCAGGTCCTGGCACGGGATGACCCAGGCGGCGGCGAGCGCCACCTACAGCGCGGGCCGCAAGGGTTACGGCCCGGCGACACCGGGCAATTTCGCCATCCCCGCCCCGAATTCGTACCGTCCGGACTTCGTGGACGGTTCCGGCGAACTCGACTGGAAGCGCCAGCTGGACTTCGGTTTCGAGCTGATCGACGCCCAATCGGTCGGCAGTCTCGCGGCGTGCGTCGTCGAGCCGATCCTCAGCTCCGGCGGGATCATCGAACCGCCGGTGGGTTATTTCGCCGCCCTGCGAGAGAAGTGTCGCGAGCGCGGAATGCTGCTGATCGTCGACGAAGCGCAAACCGGCTTGTGCCGCACCGGAAACTGGTACGCGTTCGAACGCGACGGCGTCGTCCCCGACATCCTCACGCTGTCCAAGACGCTGGGCGCCGGCCTGCCCCTCGCGGCCGTGATCACCAGCGCGGAGATCGAACAGGAAGCACACGACCGCGGTTACCTGTTCTTCACCACCCACGTCGCGGACCCGCTGGTGGCGGCCGTCGGCAACACCGTCCTCGACGTCCTCACCCGGGACCGCCTCGACGAACGCGCCACCGAACTGGGCGCCTTCCTCCGCCGCGGCCTCGACGCCATCGCCGGGCGTCACCCCGTCGTCGGCGACATCCGCGGCCGCGGCCTGATGGCAGGCCTGGAACTCGTCGTCGACCGCTCGACGAAACGCAGCTCCGACGAACTGGGCGCGCTCGTGACCCGGCGATGCCTGGAACTGGGGCTGCATATGAACATCGTGCAGTTGCCGGGGATGGGCGGGGTGTTCCGGATGGCTCCGCCGCTGACCGCGACCGAGGCGGAACTGGCGGAGGGGCTGGGGATCCTGGACGAGGCCATCGGGGATGCCTGCGTGCGGTTCGGCCTCTGAGGGCCCGCGTCTGTTCGAGGCTGGCCTCGGGCTTGACCACTTGACTTTTGCGAGAGCACTGCTCACTATGGTTACAGCATCTAACTCACGCAATAAGTCGTCATGGAGGTCGAGATGAACACCCTCATCGAGGTCGTACTGCCGGGCAAGGTCGAGCCGGAAGGTCTGGAGCTGCGGGAACGCCCGCTTCCCGCACCCGGCCCCGGCCAGGTCGTCGTCGCGATGGAGGCGACCGGGGTCTCGTTCGCCGAACAGCAAATGCGCCGCGGCAAGTACTACGACCAGCCCGCCTTCCCGTTCGTCCCCGGCTACGACCTGGTCGGCACGGTGCTGACCACCGGAGACGGCGTCGACAGCTCACTCACCGGCCGCCGGGTCGCGGCACTGCTGAAGGTCGGCGGCTGGGCCAGTCACGTGCTCCTCGACGCCGCCGACGTGGTCGACGTCCCGGAGGGTGTCGGCGCGGCGGAGGCCGAGACCGCCGTGGTCAACGGCATCACCGCCTGGCAGATGCTGCACCGCAAGGCCAAGGTGCGTGCCGGGCAGACGATCCTGGTCCACGGCGCGAACGGCGGTGTCGGCTCGCTGCTCGTCCAGCTCGCCAAGCAGGCGGGCGCGCAGGTGATCGGCACGGCGTCCGAGCGGCACCACAAAGCGTTGCGGCGCCAGGGAGTCATGCCGATCGACTACCGCACCGAGGACATCCCCGCCCGCGTCCGCGAACTCGCGCCCGACGGGGTGGACGCCGTCTTCGACCACGTCGGCGGCGCCAGTGTGGTCGCGTCGTGGCGGCTGCTCGCCCGCGGCGGCACACTCGTCTCCTACGGCAGCGCGGCCACTCGCGACGACGAGGGCTCCAAGCAGTTGCCCGTGCTCAAGATCCTCGGCCGCGTGCTGCTGTGGAACAGCCTGCCCAACGGCCGCGGCGCGTACTTCTTCAACGTCTGGGCCGGGCGGTCCTTCGCCAAGAACAAGTTCCGCGCCCGTCTGCGCGCCGACCTCACCCGGGTGTTCACGGCCCTGCGTGACGGCGAGATCACCGCGCAGGTGGCGGCGAGCCTGCCGCTGAGCCGGGTCGCCGAAGCCATGCGGCTGGCCGAATCCGGGACCGTCGCGGGCAAGGTCGTGCTGACGCCGTAAAAGCTAGCGGTTCGCCAGCCTGTCCACGGCGTACTCCATCTCCGCGCGGACGGCACGCGGATCGATACCACCGGGATCGATGATCGCCGCCACCGCGACTCCCCGCAGCTGCCCCACCAGCGCCGCCGCGTACGCGTCCGGGTCGCGGACACCCACGATGGACCCGAACGCCCGGTTCAGCGGCGGCATGCCGGTCAGCAGCTCGAAGAAGATGTCCAGCAGCGCACGCGGCATGTCCATCGGGCAGGGAGTCAGGCCGCCGGTCCTGGTGGCGACGGCGGCGCTGAAGACGTCCGCGAACTTCTCGGCCGCGAACTCGACCAGCCGCTGCACCAGCGTTTCCTTGGAGCCGAACAACTGGTAGACGACGCCGCTAGGATAGCCGGTTCTGGCACAGATCATGCCGACCTGGCGCTCCTGTCGCAGACGAGTCCACGCGGTGATCTTCCCACGAGATCGGAGTTCGTCACCTGGTGACGCGGCGTACGATCCGGACATGAAGATCGCCTTCGCGACCGACGACCGGAACGCCACCACGGACGCCGTCCTGGCCTTCCTCGTCGAGGCCGGTCACGACGTGATCTCCCCGGCGGCGCCGGACGCCTGGCCAGAGCTGGGCGCGGCGGTGGGCAAGGCGGTCGCCGACGGCGAGGCCGATTTCGGCGTCGTGATGTGCTGGACCGGGACAGGGACGGCCATCGCGGCCAACAAGGTGCCGGGGGTCCGCGCGGCACTGGCCTGGGACACGTGGATCGCCGCGGGCGCGCGCAAGTGGAACGACGCCAACGTCCTGGCGCTGAGCCTCAAACGGCTCGCCCCCGACGTGGCCGTCGAAATCACCGAGGTGTTTCTTTCCGGTATCGCGCCGGACGCCGGCGAATCGGCGAATATCGCCCGGCTCGGGGAATGGGACGAACCTCGTCGGTGAACCGGCACCGAACCAGTGAACGGTTAACGCTGTCGAACGTATTAGGCCATTTGCGGGAAAATCACCACTGTCCGTAGTGACGCTTCCCATATTGGTCCAGACCACGTACCGTCTCCCGCAACAAGCGTTCTCCCGTGGAGGTGGTCGATGAAGACGCATCCCCGCCTGCCCGGTTTCGGCCGAGGCATCGCGTTGTCGCCGCTTTCCCATTGACGAAACCTTTTTCCAAGATCATCTCCCCTGCATCGTGTTGTAAGGAGTGAAATGTCGAGAAAAAGATGGCATCTGATTGGTTTGTTCACGGCCGTCGCGGCGTTGGCGGTCGGTCTGGTGACCGTCCCGGCGAACGCGGCGGGCGGGGTCGGCGCCACGCTGACCAAGGGGTCGGACTGGGGCGCAGGCTGGGAAGGCAAGTACACGATCACCAACAAGTCCGGCGCGAGCATCTCCTCCTGGACCGTCGAGTTCGACCTCGCCACCGGGCACTCGATCGCGTCGCTGTGGGACGGTAGCCACACCGTCTCCGGCCAGCACGTGACGGTGAAGAACACCTGGAACGGCACCGTTCCCAACGGTGGTTCCGTCAGCTTCGGTTTCAACGTCAAGTACTCCGGCGCTTACACCGCGCCCGCCAACTGCAAGGTCAACGGCGGCTCCTGCGATCCGGGTGGGGGCACCCCGACGACGAGCAACCCGCCGACGAGCACGACGACCACCGGGACGAGCACGTCGAATCCCCCGACGTCGACCAGCACCAGCAACCCGCCGACCACGACGACTTCGAACCCGAACCCTGGCGCGAAGAAGAACCTCGGTTACTTCGTGCAGTGGGGTGTCTACGGCCGTAACTACCACGTGAAGAACATTCACACTTCTGGTTCCGCGGCCAAGCTGACGCATATCAACTACGCCTTCGGCAACGTCACCAACGGTTCCTGCTCGGCGAACGACGACACCTACGCCGACTACGACAAGTTCTACGACGCCGGGTCCAGTGTGGACGGTGTCGCCGACACCTGGGACGCCGGCGCGTTGCGCGGTAGCTTCAACCAGCTGCGCAAGCTGAAGAAGATGTACCCGGGCCTGAAGGTGCTGTGGTCGTTCGGTGGCTGGACCTGGTCCGGCGGCTTCGGCCAGGCGGCGAAGAACCCGGCCGCCTTCGCGAACTCCTGCTACAACCTGATCAAGGACCCGCGGTGGGCCGACGTCTTCGACGGCATCGACATCGACTGGGAGTACCCGAACGCCTGCGGTCTCACCTGTGACACCAGCGGTCCCGCCGCCATCAAGGACGTGGCACAGGCACTGCGTACCAAGTTCGGCTCCTCGTTCCTGGTCACCGCGGCGATCACCGCGGACGCCAGCAGCGGCGGCAAGCTGGACGTCGCGGACTACGGCCCCGCGTCGGCGTACCTCGACTGGTACAACGTCATGACGTACGACTTCTTCGGCGCTTGGGCGGCACAGGGTCCGACGGCCCCGCACTCGCCGCTGACCGCGTACCCGGGTATCCCGCAGCAGGGCTTCAACTCCGACGAAGCCATTCAGAAACTCAAGTCCAAGGGTGTTCCGGCGAACAAACTGTTGCTGGGCATCGGTTTCTACGGCCGCGGCTGGACCGGCGTCACCCAGGCCACCCCGGGCGGCACCGCCACCGGCGCGGCACCGGGTACCTACGAAGCGGGCATCGAGGACTACAAGGTACTGAAGAACTCCTGCCCGACGACCGGCACGATCGCGGGCACCGCGTACGCGAAGTGCGGCAACAACTGGTGGAGCTACGACACACCCGCGACCATCAACGGAAAGATGGGCTGGGCCAAGAACCAGGGGCTCGGCGGTGCGTTCTTCTGGGAACTCACCGGTGACACCGGCAACGGCGAGCTCGTCACGGCCATGCGCAACGGTTTGAACTGAGCGGTTCGGCTGAGAGGTTGAGACAAGTGGCAAAGCGGAATTGGATCCAGGCCATCGGCCTGGCCGCCGCCGCCGCAACAGCCGGCGCGGTCCTCGTGATCGCGCCGGCTTCCGCGGCAGGCGGGGTAGGTGCCGCCTTCAGCAAGGGCTCCGATTGGGGCTCCGGCTGGGAAGGCAAATACACGATCAGCAACAACTCGGGTTCGAGTATTCCCGCGTGGACGGTCGAATTCGATCTGCCGTCCGGGCATTCGATCGCTTCGCTGTGGGACGGCAGCTATGCCGTCTCCGGCCAGCACGTGACGGTGAAGAACACCTGGAACGGCACCGTCGGCAACGGCGGATCGACCAGTTTCGGGTTCAACGTCAAGTACTCCGGTGGCTACGTCGCCCCGGCGAACTGCAAGATCAACGGCGGGTCTTGCGACCCGGGTGGCGGCACCCCGACCACGACACCGACCACTCCGACGACAACGACCAAACCGACGAGCACGACCACGACGTCCAACCCGCCCACGACGACCACGAGCAACCCGCCGCTGCCCGGCGGTCGTGGGGCGCCGTATCTGTACATGGGCTGGGGCGAGCCGCCGAGCCCGCAGACGGTCATGAACGCGACCGGCGTCAAATGGTTCACGATGGCGTTCATCCTGTCCTCCGGTGGTTGCAATCCCGCTTGGGACGGCAGCCGTCCACTGCAGGGCGGCGTCGACGCGAACGCGATCGCGCAGATCAAGGCCGCGGGCGGCCAGGTCGTCCCGTCCTTCGGCGGCTGGAGCGGCAACAAGCTCGGCCCGAACTGCTCGACGCCGGAAGCACTCGCCGCGGCCTACCAGCAGGTGATCAGCGCCTACGGCCTCAAGGCGATCGACATCGACATCGAGAACACCGACGAGTTCGAGAGCACGGTGGTACAGGACCGGATTCTCAACGCGTTGAAGATCGTCAAGACGAACAACCCCGGCATCCAGACGATCGTCACCTTCGGCACGACCACCACCGGCCCGAACTACTGGGGCCAGCGGCTGATCGACCAGTCGAAGGCGCTGAACACCGGGATCGACGTCTACACGATCATGCCGTTCGACTTCAGCGGTGGCGCGGACATGTACGCGAGCACCATCAGCGCCGCGAACGGCCTGCGGGACAAGCTGAAGTCGACGTTCGGGTGGAACGACGCCACGGCGTACAGCCATCTGGGCATCTCCGGGATGAACGGGCTCTCGGACCAGAAGGAACTGACGAGCGTCGACACCTGGAACCGGATCGCCACCTGGTCCAAGACGAACAAGACCGGCAGGCTGGCGTTCTGGTCGGTCAACCGTGACCGGCCCTGCCCCGGCGGCGGCGTCGCCGAGAACTGCAGTGGCATCGCGCAGAACGATTGGGACTTCACGCGGATCACCGCCGGCTTCTGACGTCCCCTGGGGTATTCCCGACCGCGGGCCCGCACCGAAGCTGCACGGTGCGGGCCCGCTCTAGTCTCGTGAGTGTTTTGGGTCGTTAGAGCCAAGAGTGTCTTGGGTACCTACTGGGTTTAGCTGCCGGCCTGATCGCAGGCCCGGTCTGTGAAGGTCTCTTTGCCTACCCTGAAGGCAGTAAAGGGGCCTTCGCTGCCTTCAGGGTCGCCGCTGTGGTCCCTGGCGCACCAGCAGGCACAGTTGCTGCGCGTGAAGGACTCCTTCCCTCGGCTGAGCCGAGGGAAGGGGGGCGAGGCCCCCGCCCCCCCCAACCGCAGGGACCGGCGGAGAAGCCACCCCGGAAACCCACACCCCACCAACTAAAACAAGTG